>NZ_JACHMI010000002.1 GCF_014207985.1 Nonomuraea rubra
CGCCGTCACGGGGTTGCCGGTTCGCTGAGAACTCTGCACGTCAGAGGGGCAGCAGTCCGCAGAACTAGCATCGCGCCACGCCGCCCCTCATTGATCCCTCGCCACTGCGCGGACCCCAGTTCTGTCTCAGTTCTGTCTCAGCGGCCATCGGGTTGCCGGAACTGCCGATCAATGGCTTCGCGGACCCGGTCGTGAGACGAAGGCAGCATATGGGCGTAGACACGCAGAGTAAGCGCTGGATCGGCGTGACCCAAGTACTCGGACAGGTCCTTGATCGTCACACCACCTGCCAGGGTCACGCTGGCGAAGTAGTGACGGAGCTGGTGTGTGCCTTGCTGCCGCGTGGTGAGGTAGCGTCGCCGGCCTTGTGTGTCCTTGACCGGCTCTGGAATGACTCCGGCCGCGACGAGCGCGGGTTTCCAGACGGTCTCGTCGTAGTTGCGATGTCGAACGTGTAAATCGTCGGTCGCCCACCGGAACAGCAGGTCGTGAGTACGCGGCTTCCCAGCGGGTTTCTCCCAGGGCAGGGTGTATGGCCGTGGCGTGTGGGCCTCGATGTGCGCACGCAGATGCTCTGCAACCCATCGAGACATGGGAATCGTGCGCTCCTTGTCCCTTTTCGGCAGGGCGAAAACGAAGTCACTCCTCAGCTTCTTGACCTGGCGCCGCACATGAATGGTCATCTCCTCGAAATCCACGTCCTCGAGGGCGAGGCCGAACCACTCGCCTGCCCGCATGCCGCATCCAGCCCCGAGAACGGGCATGGCTCGCAGGTGCGCCGGATGGGCGGCGATGATCGCGAGAACCACCGAGTCCGCCCACGGGACCACCTTCTTGTACGCGTGCGCAGGTGCCTTGACGATGTCGGCCTTTGCTGGGTTCTTCTTAATCTTCTCGTCGGCAACGGCGAGATCGAGGATGCCCTGCAGAACGAGGAGTGCCGTAATCGGTGTTGAGGCCTCGTACCGCTCGCCGAGTTCAGCCAGGAACTCCTGGACTTCGGACGGCTTGATCGACCCAACCTTGCGTTTCCCGAACTTCGGGCCGATGTGAAGCCGGTACATCGACTCGTATCGGATGAGAGAGGCCGGGTCGATGCCGGTACGGGAGGATAGCCATCGCTGCCCGTAGGCGTCGAACTGGGCATTGCCAGCGGCGGGGTCGATGTACTCGCCTCGCTCCAGGTCCTCTTCCATCTTCCGGGCGTACTTCCTGGCGGCGTCCTTGACGCGCCGCGTGGCGGTCTTCTCCCTACCGTCCGGGCCGATCCACACGCCCTGCCACCGGTTCGCGTCCGGGTTGCCGCCGTTGTCGGGGTGCTTCGCGGTCTTCTTCCGGACGGGCTTGCCGTCAGGTCCTTTGACCGTCGTGAACCACAGGTCTCTGACACGGGCCATCGTGCATCTCCTGAAGGGGTTGTGGCGATGCGCATCGAACGGATCTACCGAGGTGTTTCGCCTGGTCCCGGACGTGCAGGCTCGCGGCGATCAGCAATTCGGAAGTCTCTCGTGATGCGTGTGGTGATCTTCGTAGACGCGTCTCGTGCAAGCGCACGCGTCGCGCTATGGTGTTTCTGACGCGTCTGACACGTCGAATAACGCTGTTTGTATCACACGATTCCGCCACGACAGGGCGAAAGCCCGCAACGGAGGCTTCGTCTTCAGGAGTAGCCCAGCCACACAACGAGAAAGGCGCCCCCCGCCGTAGCGGAGAGCGCCTCACCACATCACCAGCGACACCGCACCCCTGACCGGCTTCGAAGGTTGGTCGCCCAGACAAGCCGATCGGGTGGTGCCCCTAGATGCTTGGAGTCGAAGATATCACCTCGCCAAGCGTTCGCCCCGGCGCGCCAGGACCACCGGCGCCCGCCAGAGCCGAACGTCTTACAGCCCTCGCCCAAGCCGTCCCGCACGGCGGTCCTGTCGGCCGTGCCCGAGGGCATGCGCCGCGCCCCCTCCCAACAGGCATTCATCCGCGCCGTCAAGCAGCACGCCGACGCGCTCACCCTGAAGTGCCACGCCTACCGCAACCTCACCGAGGTCGCGGGCAAGCTCGCCGACTGGGCCGACTGGACCACCCTGACCACCCGTCCCACCGAACAGCGCATCGCAGATGACCTCGACCTGGCGCTGTCCACCGTGAAGCGCTGGATCCGGTGGCTGCGCGAACACGGCTTCCTCGGCGTCGTCGAGGAGGGCACGACCGTCCGCTTCCGCAGAGGCAACCGGTGCGGGCTCGACGACGACGGCCACGGGAACCGGGCGGCTGTCTGGGTGCTGTGCGTCCCGGCTCCCGAGCTGGACGACCACTATCTGCGTACCGACAAAACGACAACTGAACCCCCTTCTTGTACTTCCCGTAGGGGAGTACAAGAAGGTCCTACGCACGCGCGCGAGGAAAGATCAACTCCGCGCCGCCGAAACCGAATCTCGACGACGACCGAGGCCACCGCCACGCCGGGGACTCGCAAGCACGCGCTCCAGATCGCCCAGAAGATCCACGACGCGAGCACCACGCTGCGGCGGCTGTCCCCCTGGTACATCCGGCACCTGACCAGGGTCTTCGTCGCTGCTGGGTGGACCGCTGGCGACGTGCTGCACGCCCTCGACCACCAGCCGGACGGCGCGGCCTGGACCTACACCTGGACCAGTCGCGACCAGATCCGCAATGTTCCCGGCTGGGTGCGGTTCCGGCTGTCGATGTGGCTGGATGAGCACGGCCGGCCCCTGCCCGGCAAGTCGCAGCGGCTCGCGGCCGCGGCCGCCAAGCTCCGTGCTGAGCAGGCGGTCATGCGGGAGCAGTTCGAGGCGATGAACGCTCGTCGCGTTGGCGGGCCAGTCGAGCTGCCACCGAGACTGAGCAGGGCGGAAGCGCTCGCGCCGCCACCTGTGAGAGTCCGAGGAAGTGGCTCCGGTCCAAGCGCGGCTTACCGTGCGGCCCGGACGGCACTGGATGAGAAGCGGCTTGGGGAGGCTCACCGCGTTGCCGCTTCTACATCATGAGGCGCTTGGTAGACAGGGCTTTCGCCCTTGGGCGTGCTGTGGTCAACTCGGGTTGTGCAGGCAGTCCTCACCAGCTTGGTCGCCATTCTCGGCACGGTCGTGGGATCCGTCATCACCTTCATCTTTCAGCGCAAGGCGGCTGAGCGAGCGGAGATATTTGCACGGAATGAGTGGCTTCTGCAGCAGCGGATGGAGACCTACAGTACCTTCAGCCAGCTTCTGATGGATCTTCGGGCTGCTCAGTACAACCGCTGGTATCGCCTTCGTGATGATCCTGACGGAGAAGGCGGAGCTTCATTCATTGCTGCCCGAGACGAGTCCTATCGCCTCCGGGCAGCCGCTGGCCATGCCTTGTTCCGAGTTCAGCTTCTCGCTCATGACCCGCGTCTTGTGAATCTGGCCAACGAGGCGGTCCGTCTGGCCGCTGAAATGCCTAAGTGTCGGGACAAGGGTGACTTGGAGGCCCGAGGTGACGAGGTCAAGCTTGCGCTGGAAGCGTTCGTAAAGGCGGCGGCAGGCATTGTCTCGCTGGCCGGGCAGGCGTCTCATCCCCCGCTTCCTGCGGTGACGATGGGGCACCGACAAAACGACAAATCCTGATCTACGTAGTAAAGCCGGATGCTTAGGGCGGGCGACTGGTCAGAATCAGCGCTGTACGCGCGTCAGATCGACGCAGACGCGCGCATAGTTCGTGTCTGGTGCATCTGACGCGTCATGTGCATGCAACCTCTTAGAACGCGTCTGACGCGTTAACCAAATCGTTACATCGGGGGAGAGTCGTTGGACCCCCATATGTATAGGTATCCCCCCTGTATATGTTAGCGTCGAAGACGTAACTCCACGAAACACCGCACCTGACCAGCCGAAACGCCGAAGAGGGTGCCGCACCCTGGCCCCGCCCGGCTGGACAGACCCGACACCATGTGCTGATAGCGGCACCGCAATCAACAAACAGGCTCCGGCCCCGCAACCGCCACGGTCGCGGGGTCGCGGCATGTCACAAGGGAAACGACATGACCACGATGATCACCCGAACGCACGCCGAACTGCTCATCACAGTCAAGGCAATCCGCTACGCGGGCGGAACCACCAGCCAGATGCTCGCGACCATCGCCCGGATGCTGACCAACCCGGCCACCCCCGAGCAGTACGAGGACAACCTGCACACCGTCACCGCGACGGCCGCCCACCACTTCGCCTACGAGAAGGACACCGGCCCCACGTCGTACCCGGAGGACGCCACGTACGACGACCTCACCCCCGAAGGACAGATGGTCGTCATCCGGCACGTCATCTTCGACCTCGGCGAGCGCGACCAGCCGGCCGAGACGGCTGTCACCACGGCCCAAACGACAACCCCGACCACTCGCTACCTGGCCATCGCGATCGACGAGTCCGACACCTTCGCGCTCGGCCTCGACGGTGCTCCCCTCCCCGCGCACCACCTGGTGGCCATCGCCGAAGCGGAGGAGGACACCGAAGACGGCGAGACGACGCTGTTCCCCCTGCCGAAGATCGTCGCGATCCTCGACTCCGGCGTCCCCCTCGACAACGACGCCCCCGAGCTGGACGGCCTGCTCGACCGTCACGGCTGGAAGCTGATCGGCGAGAGCGACGGTTACCCCGACAACGACGAGCACGAGGTCACCCCGACCAACCCGACGACGACGCCACCCGCCATCGAGTACCACGACGGCCGCCCGATGCCGTACTACGTCGCCGGCCGGAAGAAGCTCGACGAGCGCGGCTCGCTGGTGGACGCGCTCCTCGTGACCACGTTCACCGCCGCCCAGGCCACCGACCCCGGCAAGTGGGGCCTCGACCACACCGGCGTCGAGCTGCTGCTGACCGGCGCCGTCCGCGCCGCCGTGGACGACCGGCTCGACTTCGAGCAAGTCGTCCGGGGCAACGCCGGGCATGACTGCAAGCGACGCCTGCTCATGGCCGCGTGCGCGGCGATCGACACCGCGCTCGAAGTGATCGGGGAGCGCGCCACCTGCCGCACCTGCGACGGCCCCGCCGTCTCCCGCACGACGGACGGCAAGCCCGTCTGCGCCAACACCGGCCACTGAGCCAGGACGAAAGGACCAGGAACATGCTGCGCGACCTGATCGACCTGCCCGAGGGCTGGGAGTGGAGCATCTACGGCGACACTCCTGTCTGCCCGGACGGCTACGAGATCGAGGTGGACGGCACCTGCCCGGACGGGCACGTCTCGCCCCTCCTTGACATGGGCCTCATCTGACCTTCGCTCCCGCCACCCCGAATGGAGCCCACCATGGACACCACAACCCGCGGCATCGCCGAAGACCTGCTGCTCCTCATGCGCCGCCTCAACCAGGCCGATGACCAGAAGCTCGCCCGCGACCCCGGACCGTACGGGCACGCCCAGCGCGCGCTCATCGCGATCCTGGAGACCGCCGACTGGGGGCCCGCCCACGCCAGCGAAGCCATCCAGCACGCCATGCAGGAAGGCTGCACGCTGTTCGACGCGATGATGGCCACCCGCGCAGATGAATGCGGTACCGCAATCAACGGCGCGAGCACAGTAAACGCGTCTATCGCCGAGATCAGTGACGAGCTGGCGCAGCAGATCGCTGACGCGATCGGTGAGCACTTCCACGGCGACCGCAACTACTGGCCGAAGGTCATGGACGCTGACTGGGACGACGGCGACGGCCGCGTCATCGTCTGGGAGCACGGCGTGGACGAGTGGACGTTCCTCGTCTCCCACGGCGGCCGGCCGGACTATTCGCCGATCGAGTACGAGCCGGTCCCGCTGCCCGCGGGCGTGTGGGTCGAGGCGGTCAACCACTGCGCCCTGCGGGTCATGTCCCGCGAGTAGGCCCGACAACGCCGATGGCCGGGCCCGCCACAGGCCCGGCCATCCCAACACCACAAAAAGCCCCGGACCCTCGTCGCCACAACGAAGACCCGATGCGTTTCAGCGTAACGCACCCGCCCGGCCGCGACAGACCGCCCAGAAGGGGAGCAATCGTGACCCGTCCCGCCAACAGCCACCACGACGACCTTGAGCACGAGCCGGTGAGCATTACCGACGTCTTCCCCGTCGAGATCCACGACCAGTGCAACGACTGCCCGGCCCACGCCGACGCGCCCCCGGCGCAGCACAGCTACTCCTGCTCCACCAACTGGCGGTAGATCGCCATGCGTAACGACAACCTCGACCAGGAGCGCGGCTACGCCTACATGGCCGTCAGCCCGAACGGCGGCGGCAACATCTACGTCACCGGCCGCCCCTGCATCGCCTGCGCCCCTCCTCAGCCCGACCCCAACAACCGGCACCCCGTGCCCTGCGAGTGGGCGCGAGCACACGCCTGGAACACCGTCCGCAACTGGGGCGCAGGCGCCCACGTTCGCCGCATCCCCATCACCGAGCTTCCGCCCGAGCTCCAACCCTGAAGGGAACCGTCCCATGCCCATGCAGCCCAACCGCAGCGCCTCCGGAATCATCCAGCGGCTGCGCAACGACGGATTCACCGTCAACGTCCCCGACAAGCCGTACCGCCGCATCTACCAGCTCCGGCTCAGCCGCGGCTGGTACTTCGGCACCCTCGACGTCTCCGCTGACAAGGGCCGCGCCCTGCGGATCTCCCTCACCTGGCAGCCCAACCGCAGCACCCGCAAGCGCGACGGCGCCACCCACATCATCGGCCTCCTCAACACCCTGCCTCAGCACGGCTGGGACAACTGAAAGGGAACCTCATGCCCCTCATGTACGTGCCAGGCATCGCCCGCGTCCACTACGACAGCATCCAGAATGGCCGCCACACCCAGGCCGACTACGTGGCCGTGCTCGACGGCGCGTGGGCGCTGGCCGTGGCGGTGTGCGACGGCGCTGGCGACGACTGCGACGCGGCCGACGCCGCCCAGATCAGCGCACAGATCGCCGCGGCGGTCACCGGCTCCACCAACAGCGGCGTCCAGGGCCTGCACGCTGCTCGCACCTACCTGCAGCAGCGCAACGAGGACGCTCCGCCCGGACAGGAGGGCATCACCACGGCGGTCGTAGCCGCGATCACCCCGGGCTTCCTCGACATGGCGTGGGTCGGCGACTCACCCGCCTGGGCGGCGCGCCTGGACGGCAAGGTCGTCCCCCTGACCGTCCCGTCCTGCCATCCCTGCGGCACCCCGTGCAACGTCGAGGAGAAGCACGAGGCGGAAGGCCGCTGGCCGCACCGCCTGCTCACCGACACCGGCGACTACGCCCGCCTCATCATCGCGACGGACGGTCTGACCGCGCACCTGCCCCTCGCAGGCCGGGCCGACCACATGAACGCGATGCTCGACGACCTGGCGCGCCTCGCCTCGCCTGACCTGTCCGGCGAATATGTCGCGGCATCGCTGCTCGACATGGCCAGGCAGAGCCGCGACCCCGACAACACGACAGTCGCCGTGATCGACCTCCTGACGCACGAGGGCGAGCCAGCGTGACGAGCACTCTCATCGGGCTGCTGCTCGCCGCGAGACCAGCCTGGGTCACCCGCGTGCAGCTCCGGACGGCCGAGGACGGTGACTGCTTCGACCTCCGGCACCTGACCGCCGCGCTGACCCTCGGCGATGGCGACAACGACGCCGAGATCTCCGAGGTCGAGGAGTACCCCGCCGCCCGCCTCATCGTCGGCCGGCTGTCGCACCCCGGCGACCGGCCCCGCAACGAGCTCGCCGCGGCGCTGCTCAGCCACTACTTCCCGCCCGCCGCCAACCGGTGGTGGCTCGACATCCGCGGCGGCGTCATCATCACCGGCCTGTGCCAGTGCGGCGCCCCCGCGGACCTTCCCAACCCCGTCTACGACACGGCACGCGTCGTGTCTGCACTGAGAGGAACGCGATGAGCAGGAGAACCAGGCCCGCCACCAACCCGAATACCAGCCACAGCGTCATCACTACGAAGGCGCGGGTCTGCGGGTGGGCCATCGAGCCCGGCGAGACCAGCGACGACGGCACGACGGAGCTGATCCTGACCCGCGACGACTGGAAGATCGTCGTGGCGTTCAAGGGGAGCACCGCGCTGGCGGCCGCCCTGCAGTACCCCGGCCGGTCGGAGCCCTCGGAGCTGATCGGAAGCGAGCAGTTGGCTCGCTTCCTGCGCGGCAACCGGGAGCAGATGGGGCGGTTCCGCATCGACCAGCGGGTCCTCGTCGGCGTCCAGGCCGGGACGGTGAAGGACATCAGGCCCGACGACGAGACGAAGGTTCGGCTCATCGTCCGCTACGACGGCGGCACTACGGGCGACCCGTTCACCACGCACGTCCGCGCCGAGGTCAAGGCGGCGGTGTGACCTCGCGCGCAACACCCGTCAAGGCCGCGGACGTCGTCAAGGGCCGGGACGGCTCGTACGTCGTGCTGCGTGTCCGCGAGAACGGCGGCCTCATCAAGGCTCGCCACTCGGCCACCAACACCATCTGGCACCTGGAGGTGAGGGATGGAGCCTGGGCCCGGATCTGAACTGGCCATCCCGTCCCAGGTGGTCGAGCCCGACACGATCGCACTCGAAGGCGTCCTGCTCAGCCCGGACGAGCCGAACGCCCTGGTGCGTGAGGGCGTGATGGTCTGCCCGTACCCCGACTGCGGCACGGCGGACCACATCGTCGAGCTTGACGTTGCCACCCGCACCAACCAACTGCGGATCGTCGCGCCCGGCGAGGTCACGGCGGGCACGGGCGACGGCACGTACGAGACCGACGGCTACGAGTGCGAGGTGTGCTGCCGCCGGGTGAGCCTGCCGGACGGCTACGAGATCGTCTCCTGGGACTGATCTATCCACGCTGGCCCTGCCATATGGCAGGGCCAGCACGTCAATAGCGCTACCGCAATTAGCCAACTGAACAGGGAGAATGCCACCATGGCGACCACGAAGAGGGGCCGGCGCCGCCCCGTCACGCAGGCCATAAAGGACCGCAGCGCCGCCAGCCGTACGGCGGCGCGAGAGGCGCTGCACGCCTATGCCGTGCTGTGCCTGAACGACCCGGCCGAACTGGAGCGGTTCCGCGACATCGCGGCCAGCATCGGCTGGAAGCTCGACCCCGCCAGCGACGAGCCCGGCTACTCGCTGCAGAACGCGCTGCTCCTGGCCGCGCAGCGCCGACCGCTCACCCACTGCGGCGGCTTCGACTACTGGCTCAGCCAGGGCCGTGCCGTGGCCGAGGGAGAGAAGTCGCTCGGCACCTTCCGGCACATCGGCCGGAAGAAGACCGACGAGGAGAAGGCCAAGGAGAAAGAGCTGGCCGACGACGGCTGGCAGTCCTCCAAGCGCGGGCCCCGCTACTACGTGAAGAAGGGCACGTTCGACGTCTCCCAGACCGTGCCGCGCGAGCGGTGCCCGCACTGCGGCACCATCCCGGCCAGCGAGGACGACCGCACCACGCAGTGCCCGCCGGACTGCGCCGCGTTCGCGCCCAGGCCCGGGTCCAAGCCGCCCCGCGTGATCGTCGTCGAGCTGCTGCAGGCCCAACTCCTCGACGCCGACGAGGCCGAGGGCGAGGCCAACCAGTGATCACGATCAGCCACACCCACGAGGAAGGCACCCTCGTGGACGGCACCGTCAAGGGCGACGGTGCCTGGGAGATCCTGCGCAAGCACGGCTTCCACTTCTTCCCCTCCATCAAGATGATCGGGATTCGGCAGTCCCGGGACCAGGTGGCCAAGCGGTGGAAGATCAACGGCGCGGCCCAAGCCCTGCGCGAGGCCGGGTTCGAGGTCGTCGTCGAGATCGACGACGCCCCGCGCGACCGCGCCCAGGTCCTCGCCGACCAGGCGGAACGGCTGGACGACCGGCGCGACGCGCTCGCGGCCAAGGCGCAGCGCCACGCAGGCAACGCAGCGGCGGCTGCCGACCGGGCCAACCAGATCTCGGAGCGGTTCGCGGGCGGGCAGCCGATCCTCATCGGGCACCACTCCGAGCGCGGAGCCCGGCGCGACCAGAAGCGCATGGACTCCGCCATGCGCAAGAGCGTCGAGGAGGACAGGACCGCGCAGGAGGCAGCCCGCCGCGCCAACGCGGTCGGCAGTCAGGCCGCCTACTCCGCGAGGCCGCGCGTGACCGCCCGCCGGATCAAGCGGTTGGAGGCGGACCTGCGGCGGGTGGAGCGCGGCCTCGACGGCTACACGCGAACGTTCCGCAAGCACGACGGCACGCCGTACTACGTCGAGGAGCACAAGCCCGCGACGGGCGAGTACCGCGAACAGCTCCTCGCGCAGAAGGAGCACATCGAAAACCAGCTCGCCTACGACCGGCAGCAGCTCGCCGCCGCCACCGGCCAAGGCGAGTTCGTCGAGTGGGGCAAGCACAACATCCACGTCGGCGACCGCGTGTGGGCCTGGGGGTACAACGGGCTCGCCCTCAAGACGAACCCCACCACGGTCAAGCTCGACTTCCGGGATCACTGGCAGCCGAAGGTGAACTACACCGACGTTCTGAAGGTCGAGTGCCCGCACGGCGACGAGCCCGCGGTGACCGCTCCGAACGAGCCTGCGCGCGTCCGGCCGGCGGCGTCGAAGGTGGACGTGCCGAAGCTCGACACGGACAAGCTCAAGGCCGCAGCGAACGTGGCCGACAGCGTGCGCGTCGGCCGGGGCCGGGAAGCGTTCGTGTCCCCGCCCGCCGTGGTGGACACGCTCATGGACCTGGCCGACATCTGGCCCGGCATGACGGTTCTGGAACCCTCAGCAGGCACCGGGAACATCGCACTGGCGGCCGTCGAGCGGGGCGCTGTCGTGGATTGCGTCGAGATTGATTACAACCTGGCGACCGTCCTGACCAGCCGCGTCCCCAGCGCGAACGCCACCTCTGTCCGTGACTTCCTGGACGTCGATCCGGCCGAGCGTGACGGCTATGACCGGGTTGTGATGAATCCGCCGTTCTCTGGCGGCAAGGACATCGCGCACGTCACCCACGCGCTCGGCTTCCTCAAGCCGGGCGGGCGTCTCGTCGGGGTGATGGCCGCTGGGGTGCTGCACCAGAAGTTCAAGGCCGCCGAGCGGTTCCGCGCCCTGGTCGAGGGGCGCGGCGGCTGGTTCGAGGAACTGCCCGAGGGGTCGTTCGCCCCCGCGACCGGCGTCAACACGGTCGTCGTGGTCATCCCCGCGCAGTAGCCGCCGACCGTACGCGCCCCCGCCCCGAGCGAGGGGCGGGGGCCTCCCCGGAGACCCCGTGAAGATCATATTTTCGTACGGGCTCGGCCTGGACTCGACGGCGATCCTGCTGCGGTGGCTCACCGATCCTGCGTCGCGCTGGTTCGACCTGCGTGACCTCGTGGTCGTGACGGCGCAGACCGGAGACGAATGGGTGGAGACCGCCTACCTCGTCGAGCAGCACATCTACCCGCTGCTCGCCCGCCACGGCGTCCGCACCATCCAGGTCGCCCGCACTGGCCGCCGCCAGGCGGACGGCATCGTGATCCTCGACGACACCACCCACCCGATCCTGTGCCTGACCTCAGCGCCGGGCGCCTACCGGCTCAGCGAGGAACTGCTGTCGGTGGCGACTGTGCCTCAGTCCGGCGGCATCAGGAAGTGCTCGCTGAAGTTCAAGGGCTGGGTCCTGGACCAGGTCATCGCCCAGATCGTCGGCGACGAGGAGTTCGTCCACGTCGTCGGCTTCGAGGCGGGCGAGGTCAAGCGGATGTTCCGCGACATGCCGCTCGGCCCCGGCACGCGGATCCCGTCGTACCCGCTGATCGAGTGGGGCTGGTACCGCGATGACTGCGAGCAGTACGTCCTCGACCAGCTCGGCGTGAGATGGCCCAAGTCGGCGTGCGTCCAGTGCCCTTACGCATTTTCGCTGGCAGAAGGCCGTGACCGGACCATCCCGCGCTACCTGGCCAACCCTCATGAAGCGCTGCTCGGACTGACGATGGAGCATCTGGCCGTCGCGATGAACCCGCGG
Organism: Nonomuraea rubra; assembly: GCF_014207985.1. Classification (NCBI taxonomy): domain Bacteria; kingdom Bacillati; phylum Actinomycetota; class Actinomycetes; order Streptosporangiales; family Streptosporangiaceae; genus Nonomuraea; species Nonomuraea rubra. The sequence goes on from NZ_JACHMI010000002.1 coordinate 11,911, forward strand.
CAAGGGCTCCTCGCTGGCCAGCAGTTGTACGACCTGATCGCCTCGGACCCCGACAGCGGGCCGCTGCTGGACATGTTCGACCGGCACCTTGACCGGATGCCGTGGGCGATCTACGACGTGCGCCGCGCCATGGCGGCCAAACCCGGCGACGCGATGGCGCGCGGCCAGACCCACCGGTCGCTCGAACTGCTGGTCGAGGGTTCGCGGGCCGACGTGCTCGCTCACCTTGACCGGGCCGCGTACCTGCTCGGCCGCGACGTCGAGACGGACGGCCGACACCACCGGGTGTGGCTGCGCACCCGGAACCTCTACTACCCGTGCGTCGAGCACGTTCTGACCGCCGCGCCCGCGCTGGCGCACGACAAGACCTATCGCTCCTTCGAGACGGCATGGCTGGCCGGGCTCAATGGACCCGCCCAGCTCTCGCTCTCGTTCTAACTCCTCGCTATCTGCGAAAGGCAACACCACAGATGAACCGCCACTCTGCAGTACCCCCTGCCCAGAATCACTCCGCGAGGGCGCTCAACCCCGGGCTTCGAGCCATGGGGGCTGTGTCCGTGCTCTGGACGTCCTCCGACGGCTACGAGGCGATCCTGATGTCCTCCGGCATGATCTTCCTCCGCAAGGTCGAGGAGATGATCCGGATCCCCTTCCTCACGGAGGACGAGCTGGCCAAGGCCGTCGCGCAGACTCGCGCCGCGCGGGCCGCCGCCGAGACGTCCGCCCGCGGGGAGGGCTCGTGCTGAACCGGCTCTTCCCCGACGACATCGACGTTGTCGAGATGTTCGCGGGCGGTGGCGGCTCCGGTACTGGGATCGCCGCCGTCCCCGGCACCAAGATCAAGTTCGCCGCCAACCACGCCAAGCCCGCGAAGTGGACGTACGTCCAAAACCACCCTGACGTGGACTTTTGGCTAGGAGACGTCCAGGCGGCCGACGCGATCGAGCGGTTTCCCTACGCGAGCTTTTTCTGGGCAAGTCCCGCATGCCCCGCGTTCTCCACGGCCTCGGGCGAGACGCGGTACTTCGACAAGGAAAACCAGATGGCCCTCTGGGCCGACGACCTGGACAACCTGACCGAGCACCAGAAGACCCGCATCCGGTCCCGGGCGCTCATGGAGGAGGTCGTCACCTATCTGCGCCACTGCCAGGAGAAGCACGGCAAGCCGGTGCTCGGGTTCGGCGTCGAGAACGTCGTCCAGGCGAGGTTGTGGGCGCACTGGGACCGGTGGATCCGCGAGCTGCGCAAGCTCGGCTACATCATCCAGATCCACGCCGTCAACGCCGCCCACGTCCAGGGCCGCACTACGCTGCCGACCCCGCAGTCCCGCGACCGGATGCTTATCTCCGGCATCCACGAGTCCGTGGGCCGGACGCCGAACTACCGCAAGTGGTTCGACCCGTACGCGTTCTGTCCTCGCCACGGCGGATGGGTGCAGGCCGTTCGTGCGTGGAAGAAGCGCGGCACCGACATGGGCGTCTACGGCATCAAGAACGGCCAGTACGTGTGGGTGTGCCCCGAGGTCGCCTGCCAGGGGCAGCTCATCGAACCGCCCCGTCTACCGGCCGCGTACACGATCGACTGGACCGACCTCGGCACCCCGATCGGGTCCAGGAAGAGGACCAAGAAGAAGCCCGAGGGCCTGGCCCCGAAGACGATCGCCCGCATCCGCGCCGGAGTCGAGGAGCACTGGATCAAGCCGTTCATCACGCCGGCGGGCGGCACCTGGAACGACGGGCCCAGGGGAGTGGACGAGCCGATCCCCGCGCTCACCACGCGCGAAGCCAACGCGCTCGTCGTGCCATGCGAAGGCCGGGACGGGAAGGTGGCGCGGCCGGTCAGTCTGCCGAAGCGGACCAGCACCACCCGGAATGAGGACGGCATCGCTTTCCCCCCGGACGCGCAGCCAGGCGTGTTCCCCTCGTTCCTGTCGCTGATGCGCTCGGGTAGGCCGCGTAACACTGACCCGACCACGGACACGCTGGCGACCCTCGTGTCGAACGGCTCCAACCACGGGCTGGCCACTGACCCGGCATTCAAGGACGACATGTTGCCGCTGGTGTTCCCGTTTCGAGGCGGTGGCGACGAGTTCAAGTCCAGGCCCGCGTTCGAGGACCCAGCGCACGCGGTCACGGCCGGCGGCTTCCATCACGGGCTCGGCGTCCCTCCCGGCTGGCAGCCGCCGCCAGCGCTGATCATGCGGAACAACGGCAGCCGGGGCGACGGTCGCGAGCACGTCACCCCGACGAGCGAGCACATGCGCACGGTCACCACGACCGGGCACCAGTCGCTCGTCACCGCGCCGCCCGGCCTGCCCCTACCCGAGACGCTGCTCATGGCGTACTACGGCAACGGCCGCACGCAGAGCGTGCACGAGCCGATGGGGACGGTCCCAACCCGCGACCGGTGGGCGCTGCTCACCCCGGACGGCCAGATCGACGTGTCGTCCATCCTGTTCCGGATGCTCCGGATCCCGGAGCTCCAGCGGGCCCAGTCGTTCCCGGACCGCTACGTGTTCGTCGCCGACTCCGCCCGCGACAAGGTCAAGTTGATCGGCAACGCGGTCCCACCGCCGATGGCCGAGATCCTTACCTGCGCCCTCATCGAGGCGTTCCTGGGCATCGAGCTGTCCCGCTTCGAGTACGGCCTCGCAGCCTAAGCCGCTAACTGCGGTACCGCAATTCGCTCCGCCGCACCCGTGCGGCGGGGCTCCCTCACCGAAGGAGACCGTCTTGGCCACCCGCCATGTCGTCCAGATGAGCGGCGGCATTGGGTCATTTCACGCCGCCGACCGAGTCAAGGCCAAGCACGGCACGGACAACCTTGTGCTGCTGTTCGCCGACACCCTCACCGAAGACGAAGACCTCTACCGGTTCATGGACGACGCCAGCGCACACCTGGGCGTCGCGCCGACCATCGTGAAGGACGGTCGCACGCCGTTCGAGGTGTTTTTCGACGTCAAATGGCTCGGCAACTCCCGGCTTGCGCCCTGCAGCAAGCACCTCAAGCAGGTGCCCTGCCGCCGGTGGATGACCGAGCACTGCGACCCGGCAGACACCATCGCCTACGTCGGGTTCGACCATGCAGAGAAGCGACGCCTGCCCGGCACTGTGGCTGGCTGGTCGCCGTGGCAAGTCGAGTTCCCGATGTGCGACGAGCCGCACTGGTCCAAGGACCGGATGCTCGACGAGTGCAGAGCCCTCGGCATCGCCGTGCCCCGGCTCTACGAACTGGGCTACGAGCACAACAACTGCGGCGGCCTGTGCGTGAGGGCCGGGCGCGAGCAATGGCTGCTCACGCTGGAGACCTTCCCAGAGCGGTACGCCTACGCCGAGGAACTGGAGGAGAAGTTCCGCATCACGCACGACAAGGACGTGGCGATCCTCACCGAGACCCGCGCCGGGGTGAAGTATCCGCTGACGCTCGCGGAGCTGCGCCGCCGACATGAGGCCGGCCTCGTCCGTCGTCGCAAGAAGGCCCGGCAGCCGCCCCTGTTCGACACCGCGGCGGCCTGCTACTGATGCACGCGCCGCTGTACCTGGCGCCACCGTCCACTGCCCGGATCCGAGAGCACATCCACGCGCGCCGGCTCGGCGCCATCGTCACGCCCTCCTCGGGCAACCGCGTCCCAGAGCACGGCTGGTGGGCCGCCGACTCCGGGATCTTCGGCAGCACGTACGTTGGCGACGAGGCGTACATGGACTGGCTGGAGGAACGCGCGGAGTTCGCCGACCGGTGCCTGTTCGCGACCGCCCCCGACGTCCCCTTCAACGCGTTCACCAGCATCAACCGCTCATACCCGTACCTTGACCGCATCCGGCGAATGGGATACCCGGTCGCCCTGGTCGCCCAGGACCATCTCGAATTGTGCGACTGGTGGCGCTGGGAGGACTTCGACTGCCTGTTCATCGGCGGATCGACGAGCTGGAAGCTCAGTCCCGCGGCCGCCGTGCTCGCGCGGGCCGCGTGCGCTGCCGGGCTGTGGGTGCACGTCGGCCGGGTCAACTCGTTCAAGCGGATGCGGTACGCGTCGCTCGCGATGGACGCCGACTCGGCGGACGGAACGCTCCTCACCAACGGCCCCGACAAGCACCTGCCGTCCGTCCTGCGCTGGACGTGGCAACTGCTGCTCGATGACGCCCCCGCGCTCATCGACCCGGAATACCTCACCAGCGCCTGGGACAACGGACGCTACGACCTCGCGCCCAGGCGCACCGTTCAGGCCTTACCGCGCACCCCCGCGCGTGCCTCCGAACCCTTACAACTCACCCTGATCTGAAAGGGGCTCTTGATGTCCGTCATGTGCTTCCACTGCCGTGAACCGCTCGACCAGTGCAGGCGCGCCCTGCTGCAGGACGCCACCGACAAGGCCGTGGAGGAGATCGGCTTCGCCGCGCTCGTCGCCGAGTCCGACGAGGACCAGGCCGTGCAGGTCGTCTCCGCGTGGGACGCCGCCCGCGCGGTCAACAACCTCGTGGACCTCATCGTCGCCCAGAACTACGGCATCGACGTGGACGAGGCGTATGAGCGGGCCCGCGCGCTCATCGAGGAGACCGCCTGTGCCTAACCGCAAGCCGGCCCGGACGCCGAAGCCGAAGACGTACCAGATGGGCGACCGCGTGCAGATGCGGCGCGCGTACGGCGTGGTCGGTCGAGTCGTGAAGGTGATCTACCGTAACAGGCCCGCGTTCTTCGGCTACCTCGTGGACTTCGGCGACCACCAACGCGAGCTCGCCGGGACCGATGTCGTTGAGCCGCCTCGGCTGCTGCTGGAGGAGTACCGGAAGTGGCAGGACGACTTCCTCGGCTGGGAGTTCATCGCGCTCCTCGATGACGCGCGGCTCGCCCAGCTTCGCATGGAGTGGTGCGAGGTGAACAAGACGCTGGCCAGGCTGCGGCCCGACTGGATCCCGCACCGGCGGGAGGGCGTGCAGCCGGTCCACCGGGTGACCGTCACGAAGACGACGGAGCGGCACAAGAACGTCTCGTCCAATGGGGCGTTCATCCGGACGATTGATCGGCACTTCTGGTGGCTGAAGTGCCCGTGCGGACTGCACGAGGTGGCCGAGTCGTCGCAGGAGGCCCAGCGGCGAAAAGGCGGACATGACACCCCGCTCGGGGAGGTCGAGTGAGCCTGCGCATCGTCCCCGTGAGCTTCCGCGACGCCTGCGGTTTCGTCTCGATGTGGCACCGGCACCTTCAGCCGCCCCGCGGCCACAAGTTCAGCGTCGGCATCGCGGACAGCGCCGATCGTCTCATTGGCGTCGCGATCGTCGGCCGGCCGGTCGCGCGCCGCCTCGACGACGGCATGACGCTGGAGGTCATCAGGACTGCGACGGACGGGACACGCAACGCCAACTCGATGCTGTACGGCACGGCCTGGCGGGCGGCGAAGGCTCTCGGGTATCGCCGTCTGATCACCTACAACCACACCCGCGTGTCCGGCCCGGTCTGCGGCGGCTCGTGTCTGCACTGGTCCTGCCGTTCTATACGCGCAGGTGAGAGCGGTGCCAGCCTGCGCGCGGCGGGCTGGCGCGTCATCGCGCAGCGTCGGCCCAAGCCCGGCTGGGACCGGCCCTCCCGTCCTCGGGCGGCCAACGGCAGCGAAGGGATCCCGCGCACGTTGTGGGAGGCGGTCTAGGGAAAGTTGCGCATCTGGCGCACTTGTTGTGTCATATGCGTCTGACGCGTGCCTTACCGTTCTGTACCAACAGAACCGTCACACGGGGGAGTGCAGCGTGAACAAGGCAGACGTCATCGAGGAGTTCCGCCAGCGGACGGACGCGCCGTCGCGAGCCGCCGCAGCGCGGAGCGTCGAGGCGTTCATCGACATCATCGTCGGCGCCGTAGCCGCCGGTGGAGAAGTCCGCATCGGCCGGCTCGGCGTCTTCGACCGCAACTACCACAAGGCCACGGCCCGCCGGAACCCGAACACCAACGAGGTGATCGACGTGCCCGGCAAGTGGGTCATGCGGTTCCGGCCGGCCAAGGCCGTCAAGGCCGCCGTCAACAAGTAACACCACCAGCTCGTCGGCGGTCCGCTGCGGGGGCGCGGACCGCCGACGTTTCCATTTGCGAAGGACACCACATGCGACGATCTGACATGGACGCAGCCCTCGACGAGCTGTACGCCAAGGTGCCGCAGCCCGGCTGTAAGGGATTGTGCGTCGATAGCTGCGGCCCGGTAGGGATGAACCCGCGCGAGCACCAGCGGATCCGCGAGCGGGGCGTGAACATCCCGCACCACCGGGACGCGCTCGCCCAGCTCGCCGAGACCGGCGATTACACCTGCCCGGCGTTGAAGGACGGACAGTGCAGCGTCTACGACGTGCGGCCGATGTCCTGTCACCTGTGGGGCGCGGTCGAAACGATGCCTTGCCCGTACGGCTGCCGCCCGGAGGAGGGACTACTACCGGACGCGGAAGGGCACGCGCTCCTCGCGCAGTCCCTTGACGTTGGCAAGCCGGACGCGCTCGACGCTGAGCAGTTGGGGCGTCTCAAGCAGCGGTTCGACGATCCGCAGTTCCGGCAGACCGTACGACAGTACGTGCAGGAGAACCGGCCTGCTGCGAACCCCGGACAGGCCATCGAGCACTGGCGGAGCAAGGCCGCCGGGTACGGCCTCAGCGTGCCCACTGGGCCGAAGAAGCGGCCGCGCCGCCGGCGCGGATAGGGTGCGAGGCTCACGCGGTGGGATCGGAAGCGATCACCAGAACACCACGACGCCGGACGGCCGACCGGCCCCCGGGCAAGTTCACGGCCTTCTGCCCGTGCCAGTGCGTCACCAACCGGTCCAGGGCCCGCACGTGAGTGGCCGACAGCACGCCGGACGGGGAGCCCGCGGCGATGGCCGCTCGCCGCAGTACCCGTCGTCTTACCGCGTCGGGAAGCTTCTCAAGCTCGGCCACGGCCAGCGTCACCGACTCGCCGAGGTCGCCTCGTACAGAGTGCTGGTAAGCCGAGTCGGCCCACTCGTCGAGCGCGTCGGCGTCTTCCCGCGCGAGCGCGGCGGTTCGAGCCAGCGCCTCGATCACCCCCGGCCCCAGCTCTTGCTCCAGGAGTGGAAGGATCTTGTGGCGCACTCGGACGCGTGTGTAGCGCGGGTCGGCGTTGTGTGGGTCGTCCCACAGGTCGAGGTTCTGCGCCCGGCAGGCGGCCACGGTGGTAGCCCTGGGAAGGTGCAGGAGGGGGCGCCGGTAGCGTCCCGTCGTGGCCGCCATGCCGGACAGGGACCGGGGTCCGCTGCCCCTGGCCAGCCCGAGAAGCACCGTTTCGGCCTGGTCGTCGCGGGTGTGTCCGAGCAGCACGGCCTCTGCGCCATGCCGGTCGGCTGCCTCGCTGAGCGCGGCATATCGGGCCTCTCGTGCTGCCGCCTCTGGGCCGCCCTCCCCGCCCACGGTAACGGTGAGGACTTCCGAGGGGGTGAGGCCGAGGTCCGTGCCCAGGGCTGCCACGGTTTCCGCCCTCTGGCGCGAGCCCTCTTGGAGTTGGTGATCCACGGTCAGCAGGCCGGCGCGCAAGCGGAGGCGGGGGGCGACGAAGGCCAGTGCTGCGGCCAGGGCCAGCGAGTCGGCCCCGCCGCTGCATGCGGTGAGAATGAGCGCGTCCTTCTGGACGTCGGCCAGGGCTTCGCGGACGGCTCGGCGGACGTCGGCTACGGCTGGATGCGGACCCACATGTGTCATTGTCGTGGATCCGGGTGTCGATCAGTGTGCCTGCGGCTGCTGGGCGTCGCTCTGCTCCAGGTCGAGCTCGTCCAGGTATGCCTCCATGGCGTCGTTGAGGACGGCCATGCCACCCATCTGCTCCTGGTGGCACGCGGCGACGAGCCGCGCTCGCGTGTTCCGCTTGAGCCGCACTACGGAGCCTGGTGCAACCGGACGGTCGCGGGGTGTGCCAGGCGGCGGCGGGTTGGGGTCACGGGGCACTTTGAGATTGGCCTTGTCGATGGGCTCGGGGAACACGGCCGGGATGGGCGGCTGCAGTGCGTCGCAGTAGGTGTTGATCGCCAGTTCCCACGCTTCCTGCGGGCCCATGCCCATGTCGTCGAGGGCGGTGGTGAGGCGGTCGTCGATGTCGCTGTACAGGTAGATCGTGGTGGGGACGAGGTTTGTCCAGCGCACTGCGCGGAGGCGACGTGGCCCACCTCGGCGGGTCGATTGCGGTTCCGCTGGCGGCTGTTGTCCGGCTGCGGAGTCCTCGGATGGGTTGAGCTGAGGTGGCTTCGGGGCGCGCGGCATATGGGGCTTCCTGTGTGGTGCGTGGCGTGGTTCAACGGTACGGCGTTTCTGCCGCCGTGTCGTCTTCGACGTGTACTGTAGCGGCCCGATTACTTTACGTCATTATTGGTTCCCTGATTGTTTATATCGATTCCCTGTATGTACTATCGAAGTGATCGCAGAGCTTCACGATCAACCCTTCGCCACCTGGTGGCATGCCGCTACCAGCACCAACACCACAACCCGGAAGGGCTCACCGCATGGAAACCCGGCTCTACACTCGCACCAACCCCGACAACGGGCAGATCGAGATCAAGCACTACGAGATCACTCCCGATGCCCAGCCTGACGAGCCCGGTCCGGTCTTCATGACTCACTTCTGGGGCACCGAAGCTCCGGCCGACTTCTTCACCGCCCACAGCGACTACGACGACGATGACGTGCTGTGCCTCATGGACCTCTACGGGCGCGAACTCGACGGACCGCTGGACGAATTCCTCGCGGCCACCTGGAAAGAGCACGACGCCGAAGGCTGGGTCCTCCTGCCTTCGCTCCCCGAGCCGCACGAGTACACCTGCGCAGGCTCGCCCGTCGCTGTCCTCCGCGCAGATGGCAGCAACCACATCGAGATCGCTGCCCTGCCCGGCAGTCGCACTGTCGAAGGCAGCCTCGAAAGGATCACTCTCGAAGAGGCCATGGGGCTCATCAACAGCCTCACCGACGCCATCGACGAGGAGAAATGGGCATGACCGCCCAGCAGTCCGAGCCGGCCCGGCGCCCGCGCGAGGTCTTCCGCTTCGGCTTCTACGCGTGGAATATCAGCGCCGCCCTGCGCATCGTCGAGGGTCGCGAACCTGACCGCGTCAACGTCAAGGAGGCCGCCACTCTGCTGTGGCTGATCTACGTGAACGAGTCCCACGCCGCCACCGTGGACCTCGCCCAGCCCGTGCTCCTCGCCCCCTTCGCGGGCACCGGCCACATCCCCATCGACGGCTGGCACCGCATCTGGAAGGCAAGACGTGAAGGCGTCGAGACGCTTCCCGCGCTCGCCCTCACGCCCGAGGAGGAATTCCGGGTCCGGATGCACGGAGGCGACAAAGGCCCTGGCTATCACCGCTAATAGCGGTACCACAATCAGTTTCCCCGCCCGCCCGGGCGGGGAAGCTTCCCCCTCACCTGGAGAAGCACATGAAGAAGCTCGCCTTCCTCGACCTTGAGACGACCTCCCTCGACGAACGCCACGGCGACCTCTGGGAGATCGGCCTCATCATGCGAGACCTGCGCCAGCCGATCAGGACCGACGTCGAACACTGGTGGCAGGTCCGCCCGGACCTGACGCTCGCCGACCCGAAGGCGCTGGAGGTCGGCCGCTACTACGAGCGGTGCCGGGTCAGGCGCTCGTCCATCGGTGCCGGCCGGAAGCTCTCACCCGCCATCAACCTCGGTAGCCCGTGGATCCACGAGTACACCGGCGAGCCCCCGGCCGAGGGCGACTGGTACATGAGCGCCACCGCCGGAAGCATCGCCGCCACGGTCGCCCGAGAGCTGGACGGCGCCACGATCGTCGCCAACAATCCGACCCACGACCGCAAGTTCCTGGCGAAGTTCCTGCGGGTCCACGGGCAGCTCCTCACCGCCCACCATCGCATGATCGACATCCGCGCCCTGCTGATCGGCTACGTTGACGGCCGGCTGTCCGCCTACGACGGCAAGGTGGACGAGGCGTTCGAGGCTGAGGCCGTCCCGTACGTCGATGACTGGCTGGCCGGCTACATGGACAGCCCGTCCTGGGAGATCGTCGGCATCGCCCAGGACCCGGGTACGAAGCACACCGCGCTCGGCGACGCCCGCCTCGACCGCGACGTGTACGACGCCATCCGGAGCAGCCGATGACCGCCACCGTGAGCGGCATCCTGACCGCCGCCGCGGACCGCATCGAGAGCAGCGGATGGGCCTCGCACTACCAGCAGCCAGGCGTTTCGATCTGCGACGCCATCGCGCTGGAGGTCCGTGACGTGCCTGGTCCCAACAAGCTGAAAGCAGCGCTCCTCAACGCGGCCTTCGCCGCACTCCAACACCACATCGAACCGGCAGGGATGTCCGACTGGCTTCGTGACCCCGACCGTACTCAGGCCGAGGTCGTTGCGGCTCTCCGGGAGGCCGCCGAGCGAGCCCCGGAGGAAGGACATACCCCGTGATCACAGGATGGGACGCTCTCTCCCTGATCTGGGCATGCGGCGTCGCCTACACCGCGCCGCGCATCCTCAAGCGGTGGTCGCTCATCACCACCTGCGACCCCATCGACCTGTGCCAGGGCTGCCGCGACGAGCGCAGACAGGTCATGCAGGACGCCATGGTCTACGACGTCATGGGGCCTGCGGGCGGCGCCCTGCAAGTCCTGATAGAGGCGTTCATCTGGTACCTCAAGCCGTTCGTCCCCGCCCTCCGCAAGCTCGCCGGGCGTGAGCCGCTTCCCACCTGCTCGAAGGGCCCATGCCTGGCTTACACCCGCAGGCGGGCGTAAGCCACAGCGTCACCCACTCCACCTCTCCCTACACCGAAAGGAATCATCATGAAGCCCACCATCCGCGTCGTCGTCTGCCTGATGGCGCTGCTGCTCATGCTGGCAATGTGGCTGACCTTCGCCTATCTGATGAAGGACACCGGCCTGATCACCTGGATCCTTGGCCTCGGCCTGGTCGCGGTGCTCATCATGGGCAACTGGATCACCGACCTGGCGGCCGACCAGCCGGCCGCGCGCGAGCCCGCGCAGGACGGTGAGAAGTGATGGCTGTTGACTTCAGCCCCCTCGGAGTCACCGACGACCAAGCGCGCGACCTCTTCAAGCTCGGCGCGGCGTAGGCTGGTCCCGCGTATCTGCACACATACGCGGAAAGCCCCGGCGCCTGCTGGCGCCGGGGCTTTCTTCTCTCCGGGCGGCTCGTTGAGTCCCCATGTGTCTATAAAGGTTCCCAACATGTATGCTTCGGCCATGACGAAACGAGGCCCCCGCGGGCCGGTGCCGATCTACCAGGTGATCATCAAGGCCATCAAGGACGACATCGCCGCCGGCACGCTGAGGCCCGGTCAAGCCCTGCCCACAGAGGCCGAGATGTGCACCATTCACCAGGCGTCGCGACTGACGGTGCGCAGAGCCCTGGAGGTCCTGCGCGAGGAAGACGTCATCTACACCGTTCGCGCCGAAGGGTCCTACGTGGGGCCCCGCGACGCCCCGCAGATCCGCGAGCCGTGGGAGTTCGAGAAGATCGCGTCCGAGTTCGCCGACCGCATCAAGCGGGGCGACCTCAAGCCGGATGAGGTGCTCCCCTCGCAGTCGGAGCTAATCGAGCAGTACGGCGTGGCCAAGAAGACCGCCCGTGCCGCCATGGCCTTGCTGCGAGATCAGGGGTGGGTGTACACGGTGCCCACGATCGGAACGTTCGTTGCAAGCCGCGATAAATGGCCTACGGAGAGTTGACCTTAGCGATTGCTGAGAATGGCCTCGGCGCGCGATGTAGCCAATAGGTAGACACGGCTGCGTCGCGTGCCACTTTTATGTCAGCGACCGGAGCTGACCTGCTCTAACGCTGCGGCATATATATGCGCAGGGGTCGTGACGCCATTGACACGCGGCCGCCGGCGAGCGATCAGGGCCATCGCCGCGCAGGCCGCCAGGCAAGCGCCTGCCATGACGACGATGTCGATACCGCCGAGCCTGTCGGTGAGGACGACGTGGACAACGGCTGCGCCAAACACCAGGTTGCCGACGACGAAGGCCGCCACGAGGGCCGCCACCGCTCGGTTCATGTTTCCGCCTTTCTCTCGTGATTGATTGCCAGAGCGTTCTATCATCCCCGTCCGACAAGTGCGCACATCACCCGGGGTGCCCGCCCGGCCGACGCGTCGGTAACACATCCGTAATCTGGCAAGCTCCCGTGTCATAGAAGTGCCATGTCGCCAAGATGCTGCCCGAAAATGTAGACAATCCCGCGAGAAAGGACTTTTATGGTCACTCCATGACGTGACGCCTCGGAGTGACAAAAAGTCAACTGGGCGTCCGTATCCCTTGCGTTCGTATCGTTCCAACCCCTGGGGGTTCCACCATGTCCAAGCTCATGGGAGCGCTCACGCGCCTGACCACGTACGCCATTGCCGTCGCCGCGGCCGGCCTGTTCCTGTCGGCGCCCAGCGTCGCCTACGCCGACGAGGCCATCCCGGCCGACACTCCGTCCAGCCCTCTCGTAAGCGAGACGCCCGCTGAGTCGGTGCAGTCCATCCACTTCGGCGGCATGTAGTCGCAGCACACGGCCAGGATGACGGTAAGGACCAGCCAGTACGGAGACTCATGATCTGCCACGCCATCCGCATGTGGCTTCTGAACCTGACAGCGATGTCAGTCACGGCCTGGGCAATGACCGCCTTCGCGTTGTTCATTCTGTACGCGGATAGAGCAAGCGCCGCCGTGTACGCCCTGGTGGGCCTGTGGGCAGCCGCAGTGCCCATCCCCGTCACCATCACGCTCATCCGATGGTGGCAGCGGGTGCGTGTGGCCCGCAGGGTGCACCGCCTCGCCGAAGAACACAAACGTTTGTTCGAGACCATGTGTGGGGAGATCAGCTCAGGCGTGCGCTGACTACTCACAGCCGCGCCATCATCGGGGAAGGAAACGACGTGCCACACCGGATCGCCGGCCTCAGCCTTGAGCAGGAGCGCCTCTACCGGCACCTGCTCGCCACCGGGCCCACCAGCATCCACGTGTTGGAGGGGCAGTTCGGGCGCGAGGTCTACGCGAGCCTGTACGAACTGACCGTCCGAGGCCTCGTGCACGGCAACCCCTTGATGGCGCGGCGCCCCTCGGTCGCCATGAACGGCGTCCTCATGGCGCAGGCCGCAGAGCTTCAGCGGATCCAGTCGTACGTGGAAGAACTTGATCACATCTACGAGACGGGGCACCCGCCCGAGGGGGGTGACGCGGTAACCCCGCTGGTGAGCCGTGAGCAGATCCAGCACTGGTTCGAGACGCTGACCGTCACGGCCGAACACGAGATCCAGCAGTTCATCACTCACCCGTTCCTCCCGCTCGCGCCGTCTGGGAGGACCGATTCAAATTCTCGTTTGGATCTTGTAAACCATCCGGCGAAGTGTCGCGTCATCGTTGAGTGGAAGACCTTCCAGAGCCAGCCCGCCATCAACGGCCTGCATCACTCCCTCGACCGAGGGTGCGAAATCAGGCTTGCCGACAGGCTGCCGCACAAGCTGCTGATCGGAGACCGACGCATGGCCATGACGCCCCGCTATCCGCGGGACCACACCGTCAGGCAGATGCTGCTCGTGCACCCGGGCACGCTGGTGGACTTCCTCGTCGAGGTCTTCGAGGCCGAATGGGAGCGGGCTCTCCCGCTCACGCCGGACCCTGCCAAATTCTCCGGCCTCGGCAAGCTGGAGCCCAGTGAGATGGTCATCGTGGAAATGCTGGTCGGCGGCGCACACGTCGATCGCATCGCCAGCGCTCTTGGAGTGCATCCCCGCACGGTCAATCGCAGGCTCGAAGACCTGAAGCGCAAGGCCAACGCCACCACCCTGTTCCAGCTCGGCGCCTACGCGTCGCGTCACTGGCTGAACTGAGCGCTACTCCGGCCGGAAGATCCGAAGCTGAGCTTCTGTCGCGTTCAGGGTCGCCTCGATCTGGGCCAGCATGATCGTCTCTATCTGGCGGCGCTGGTCGCCTGGAACGCCCTTCAGGCCGCGTATCTGTTGCAGCATCGCCTGAAGTCTTTGCTGCACATGTTCAGGAGTTACGTCTGCGTCGATCGCCGCCAGTGCGGGGTCCGTCTTGGTCCGCTCGCGGATCCAATCGCGGAACAGTGCGGCCGCCCCAGGCCGGCCGCGCTCGTACAGGTCGTCCGGGGTGATGGTGGCTTCGTGTGCCAGGTCGGTGATGGCGGCGGCCATGAGTACGAGTTCGCGGTCTTCCGGGACCTTCTCGCCGGACTCGATGCGTCGCCATGTCGGCTCGGACAACGCGTCGCCGGCCAACTCCTTCGCGCGTGCGGCGGCGGCGCGAGTGGAGATGCGCTTCTTGAGCCCTCCCGGGTTGTTGCGACGTTCAATGAGGAACTGAACCACTTCTGAAGGCTTGTTGAGGTCGGCCACGGCGAGTCAGAGGTCCTTTCGCGGCGTTTGATGCGTCATACGAGTCTGGCGCAACGGTATCAACTGAAGCGTCGGCTTGGGTTATGTCAGCGCAAAGACGTTGATTACGCTCCGTGACATATGCGAGGTAGCTGCGATGACGCAGAAGACGCGTCAGACGTTGCATGATGCGTCACGAAGCGATAGTGTCGGTTATGTCGGTCCGATTGTGCACACCCGAAAGGGAAACGCACTGACAAAACGCCCGACAAACCAAACCCCAAGCCACGGAGCGTCATATCGCCATGCCCAACGGCATCCTCCGCTGGGAAGACCCAGCGCCCGTCAGAACTCGCACCAACAAGGAGTACGAGCCTGTAGCCGCCGAACTGCAAGCCCGCCCCAACGAGTGGGCGGTCATCGCAGAGAACCCCGACACCCCCGAAGGCAGGCGTGACGCCAACCGCCTGTTCAACGCCGTCAAGAACGGCTACCGAGGCTGGAACAACGACGACGGCGGCACGTTCGAGGCCACCACCCGCACCGTCACCAAGAACGGCGGAGCCAAGGTCATCCTCGTTCACGTGCAGTACGTCCCCGCCAGCTCATAGCGGTACCGCAGTCAGCATGACCAACACCACGCAAGCGCCGACTCTCGACGACCTGGTGCAGCTCATCGCCACAAGAGCTGCCGCGCACTGGAACTCCGATGCCAAGTCCGCGCTCACCCGTCTGCTCGCCGACGTCCTCGGCGACTACGACGCCGCTTACCAGCTCGTCGAGGAGACCGGCCGAAAGCTCCTGGCCGCCGAATACGAAGAGGACCCCCAATGACCCCACCGAGCCCCGCGCTCCCAACCGAAGCGGAGCTGACCGACTACCTCGTCGCTCTCAAGACCGACAACCCTCAGTCCACGCCGAGCCGGCCAAGCTACCGCGGCGGGCCCGTGCTCGACCCGATGACCGAGGACGAGTACCGGTTCGGCTGGTTCGGCCAGGCCGACTATGACGGGCACCTCGGCGGTGGCGCGTGAGCATCACGATTCGCGAGGACGAGCGCGACGAGTACGACCCGAGCCACGCCGTACCGACCAGCGCGGGCCGCTACTACTGCGACCCCATGCTGGGCCCGGACGACCCGCACCGGATGAAGATCTCCGTCACCAACGCCATCGACCAGCACATGATCGAGGCGCTGGCCCCGGCCGCCGCGCGGGACACCGCGATCTGGCTGATGGACAACCTCCCCGACGCGATCCGCGCGGCCGGCGACCCAGACGACATGGAAGCGTTCATCAAGCTGGCCAAGGCGCAGTACCGGGTCCAGTGGGACAAGAAGGCCGACCTCGGAAGCCGTGTCCATAACATCGGCGAAGCGATCAACCTCGGCAAGGCGTACATCCCCGACGAGGAAGCCGAACCGTTCGTCGAGTCCTACCGACAGTTCCTGGCCGACTTCGGGGTGGACATCCGCCGCGACATCATGACGGCGGAGTGCACGGTGCTCAACCGCACGATCCCGTACGGCGGGACGAGCGACATCTGGGTCCGCTTGCAATTCCCCGGCCCGACGTCGCCGATCATGCCGAAGTTCAAGCCTCGCGCGGTTCCGGCCGCCCCGCTTCCGACGCCGTCCGGGCTGTGGCTCGTGGACATCAAGACGAGCCTCACCAAGCCGGCCAGCGCCGTCTACGAGGACCACGTGATGCAGCTCGCCGCTCTGCGGCACGCGGAAGTCGCGCTCATCTGCCCGCCCGAGTGCAGGTACGGCGAGAGCGACAACCACGACGCCAGCCACGAGTTCCCCGTCCCGGAGTTCGTCGGCACGGCGATTCTCAACCTCCGCACGAACGGCTACGGGTTCGTGCCGCTCCCGGCCGACCAGGACGCGTTCACCGCGTTCTGCGGGCTGCTCCCGCTCGCGCACTACGTCCACGGGCTCGAAATGCGCGGCTTCAAGCCCATCCAGCCCCCGAGCAAGACCACCACCAGGAAGGACGCCGCCTGATGCCCATCGACCCCTCCGTACTGCAGCGCCGCCACTGGCAGGACGGCCGGATCCGTCTCGGCATCAAGAAGATGAGCCGGAACGGCAAGGAGTACCCCAGCAAGATCGACACCTTCCGGTTCACGTCGCCGTCCGAGGACATGATCCGAGGCGTCGCCGAGAAGTACGGCGGCGAGGTCAAACCGTGGAAGTCGCCGCAGGGCCCGCAGTTCGAGGTCATCACCAACGCGCAGCGCATCCCCGTCATCGTCCCGCCCAACGGCCTGAGCCAGAACATGGAGCTCTGGGACGGCAAGCTCTGCATCCGTCGCTGCACCGGCATCGCGATGCAGGCCCCGTTCGTCGGCCCGTGCCTGTGTGGGGCGGACGTCGAGCTCAAGAAGCGGCCGTGCAAGCCGCACACCCGACTCGGTGTCTTTCTAAAGGAAGTGCCCAGCTTGGGCCTGTGGCGGCTCGACAGCAAGGGCGGCAACGCCGCGGCCGAGCTGCCCAACGCCGCCGAGTTCCTGGCCCACGCGGGGACGTACGTGGACGCCTGGCTGTACGTGGCCGAACGCACCGGCTCGTTCCTCGACCCGAAGGACAACGTGGTCAAGGCCACCACGTACATGGTGCCCGGCCTGACGATCGAAGGCATCGGCTTCGACGAGCTGATGTCGGGCGAAGTCGCCCGCCGCGCCGAGCTGGGCCGCGGCGGTGAGAGCCAGCGGGCGATCGAGGCCGCGCCCGCGACCGACTACCTCGCGATGATCGAGGCGGCCCCAGACCGAGACGCGGTCGTGGCCATCTGGAGGACGTCCAAGCTCGACCCCGCTTGGCAAGGGCGGGGCGAGGAAGTGGAGGCGGCGGCCAAGGCACGCGTTGCGAAGTTCCCCCCGGAGCAGGGCAAGGGCGCACCGCAGGGCCAGTCCGCCCCGGAGGGCACGCAGCCCAACGAGCACACGCACGAGGACGCCCCTTCGGACACCCCGCCGCCGGGCGACCCCGAAGCGGATCGGATCCGGCAGCACATCATGACCGCGTGGTCCGGCACGACGAGCCAGCTCCACACCGCGTTCCGCGACCGCACCAGCACCACCATGAAGGCCGCGACCCTGCAGCAGCTCCAAGAGTTCGCCGACCAGCTCGGCCAGCCCGCCGCAGGCGCCATCGCGGACGAACCCCGCAAGGCGTCCGAGCGCGCCGAAGCGCTCCTCGAGGCCGCCCGCGCGCAGAACACCGCGGCGGCGGCCGACGACGACATCGTGGACGGGGAGGTCGTCGAGGACGAGGAGCAGCCGAAGCCCACCGCCAAGGCGCTGCGCGACCTCGGAGTGTGGTTCGGCGAGGCCGGCGTCACCATCCACACCGGCAAGGGTTCGGCCGCGAAGAACGACGAGGCGCGGTTCGCCTGGATTGTCGAGCACCTGGGTGTCGATGTGACCTCGACGAAGGACCTCAGCGCCGAGCGGGTGGACACCGGGGTCAAGCTGCTCATGCAGCAGGCCGCCGCCCGCCGGAAGGACCTGCAGCAGCGCATCGTCAACGTCTGGTCCGACCTGGACGGCAACAACCAGCAGCTCTCCGCCGCGTTCGAGCAGCACATGGAGAAGCCGGTCGGCGAGGCCACCAACGCCGACCTCGCCGCGTTCCTGCAGAAGCTCAGCAACAGCGAGGTCACCCCTGGCGGTGGTCAGTGATGCCGCTGACGAACGAGCAACGGGCGGCACTGCGCGCTGATCGACTCGCGCGGGTCAAGCGCGAACGCGAGCGCCGCACCGCCCTGTTCGCAGAGATCGCGCGCCACGCAGGAGGGTGTGCAGACCGTCACCACTGCCTGCTCTGCAAGGCGTTCCGGCTGCTCGTCGAGTACGTGCCCGACCCCACGGTCCACGAGGAGTACGAGCGACTCCGCCACCGGCTCGACGACCTCGCGGAGCGCCTGGAGCGTATCCGCGACGTGCACCAGGACTTGTCCGAGAACGCTCGCTTCGGCGCGCCGCTGGCCCGCACGGTCCACGACGCCGCATGGGTTGTCATCGTCCGCCTCGCCAACGCCTGGCACGGCGAGGAGGTCGAAGACCCCTACGCCCCGCTGCCTCCCGACTACCACATCTAGCCGCACTGCCCGGTGCTCGTGCACCGCGCGCCGGGCTCGCCCCCCTCAAGGAGTTCCGATGAAGTCCATCACCGTCGAGTACGACGACGTCACCCCCGCCACGATCGAGCACCGGCTGGCCGCCGAGGAGACCGTCCTCGCGATGGGCAGCCGCCGCTACCCCGCCGCCCTGAACGACCGGGCCGCCCTGCTGGAGGCCCTCCAGATCGCTGACCGGCTGTCCGCCGCCGTCGTCGGCTGGCGCGGCGACATCGTGGCCGCGCTGCAGAAGCTCGACAACGACCAGTACGCCCGCGAGAACGCCACCACCTGACTCCTCGCACCCATGACCGGCACCACCGCCCCGGGAGTTCGCATGCACAGCGACCCGCACATCACCCCTGAGATCGCCGCTCACGTCCTGTTCCACCTCGGCCGGGGCGGCTGGCCCGGCTCCACGTTCGTGCAGAAGCTCCTCGCCGCGTTCGAGGCCGCCGATGCCCCCAACCGTCTCCAGCTTGCCGCGGGGTTCGCTGGCTACGCCGCCGCGTTCGAGCTGGCCAAGTCCACTGACGGCGTCGTGGTCCTCCAGGCCCACGCCGCCGCTGACCAGTAAGGAAATCATGAGCCGCTACACCATCCCCAACGCCCCTGGCGCGCCCGACAAGCGGGTGACCACGGTCGGCTGGGACGCACCCCTCAACACCTACTGGGCCACGGCGTTCGACCCTCCCGCCTCCATCGACGGGGAGGACGTCGAGGTCTTCTGGATCGGATACACCCCATGCGCGCTGCCCGACGTCGAATCCCTCGCCACCGCGCTCCGCGAGCACGGCGTCGAGATCCCGCCCTTCACCTTGGACGCGCTCCTCGGGGACAAGCCGAGGGAGGGGGAGAGCTTCGCGGGTCGGCCCGCGACCAAGCTCATCGCCGAGATGACCCGGACGCGCGTCCCCGCCGACCAGCAGGCGCGCATCGACGCCGCCCTCCGGGACGGTGGCCGATGAGGCGCGGTGACGGTGAGCTCATCGCCGGGCTCGTCTTCTTCGCGATCATCCTCGTGATCGTCGTCGGCGTCGCGGTCGTCAAGACCAGCACGGGCCGCGTCGAGACGGCCACGGTGGAGTCGAAGGAGCGGGTCTGCGACAGCCGCCGCTCGTGCAGGTACCTGATCTTCACCGACCGGGGCGTCTACGAGAACACCGATGCCTGGCTGAGCTTGAAGTTCAACAGCTCCGACATCTACGGCGCGCTCAAGGTCGGCCGCACCTACCGGCTCAAGGTCAACGGGTGGCGCGTCGAAGTCACTTCGTCCTACCCGAACATCCTCGGCATCGAGGGCGAGGTTGCGAAGTGAAGACCAGGTTCGAGGTTGCCGTCAAGAAGATCGAGCCGTACCAGACGTACTTCGTGCTCGGCGTGGCCATCGCGTTCTTCGGGGGGTTGATCATTTTCGGCGGGGTGTGGGCGCTCGTCATCGCCGTCGTCTGCATGTTCGTCGGCATCCTGCTCGGGCTGATCGTCGGCGCCGAGATGATGCGGCGCGACATCGACGTCGAGATGACCGCGCTGCGTGCCCAGTACGAAGCCGCGTCCGAGCTGGCGTACAAGCTGAACCTGGAGCTAACCGAGCAGGTGCAGCGCGCCGAATCGGCCGAGCGTGACCTGCTCGCCACCGCCGCTGAGAAGACCGCGCTGCGCGCCCAGCTTGAGGGCCGCGCGGGCAACCCCGCGTGAAGGACATCCTGGCGGCGATCGGCGCGCTCACCGTGCTGGCCGCCGCCGGGGTCGTCGTCCTCTCACTGCTCGCGCACCGCGCTGAGCGGCGACGCAGCCGAGGCAACCGCGACCAGCGGGCCGCCCGGCCGGCCGAGCAGGTCGCCGCCAATCCGGCCCTGTGGTCCGACTTCTTCCTTGACCACGATCTGCACAAGGTCCTCAAAACCCCAAAGGAATGGCAACAGTGATCCCCTTCCACGTCGTCGGCCTCGACATTTCCCTCACCAGCACCGGCATGGCGACCGGCCTCGGCTGGTGCGAGAAGACCGGACGCGACGGCATCACAAAGCTGCCCCTGCAGAGCAAGTACCGCGCGCTCAACCGGCTGGCCAGCGACATCATCGTGCTCACCAACGCTGAGAAGGCTCACCTCGTCCTGGTGGAGAAGCTGGTGTTCAACCGGCAGGACGGTGGCCGCGGCGGCGCCGGTGAGCGTTCGTACCTCTACTACCGGACGATGGGCATCATCGCGGACGCCGGGGTTCCCATCGTCGAGGTGCCGCAGGCGACGTTGAAGACGTACGCGCTCGGCAAGGGCAGCGGTGAGAAGAACGAGATCGTCGATTCGGTCGCCCGCCGCCTCCCGATGTTCCACACCGGCGGCAAGCACGACATGGCCGACGCCGCAGTGCTCGCCGCGCTGGGAGCCGACTACCTCGGGCACCCGCTCGCGGACATGCCGAAGGCGCACCGCGCTGCGATCGACAAGCTGACGTGGCCGGAGGTGGCCAAGTGACACGAGACCCCTACGCCGAAGCCCGACGCCGCTACTGGCAGAAACGCGACAAGGAGAAGAGAGCGGGCACCTGGCAGGGCCTCGTCGATGCCGAAGAAGCGCGCCAGCACGTGCGGGAGTTGCATCGAATTTGGCTGGTCAGCTACGAGGCAATCGCCGAACTCGCAGGGATCTCGCACACGACAGTAAGGCACCTCGCTGTAGGCAGTGCGACTCGGCAGCTACCGCCACCGGCTCGGGTCGGGGCGTACACAGCCGAAGTGCTTCTCACGGTCACCGTGGACGACCTGCCGGACAACTGCCTGGTCAACGCGACCGGGTCAATGCGGCGGATGCGCGCGCTATCGGTCGAGGGGTGGCCCGTGCGGTACATCGCCAACCAGATGGACGCCGCCTGGGACGGTCTCAAGCAGCTTCGGCGCGGCGAGAGAACCACGGTCGTCCTACGAACTGCCCGCCTGCTCCGGCGGACGTACGACGAACTGATCCTCCTCGACCCGTACGCGCACTGCCGCAAGACCGTCGTGACGACCCTGCGCAAGCAGGCCGCCGCCAGCGGCTGGTATCCAGCGGCAGCGTGGGCCGACGCCATCGACGACCCCGCCGCCAAACCATGGCATGTCGTCCGCTGCTCCTACCAGACCTGCATCAACGGGTCCAAGGACGAGCGCCTGCTGTGCGACACCCACCTGAAGCTGCTCAAGAAGCGGGGCACCCTCGAAGGGGCCCGCCTGATGCGGAACACCCAGGCCCTGCTGGAAGACGCCCGGTTCATCCTCGCGACGGACCCGCCGATCAACCCGCGCACGCAGGAGATCGACAAGGAGCGGCTCGCCGAACGGCTCGGCACCAACTGGGAAGCGCTGGAGCGCGTCCTGCTCCGAGCGAACATCAACCTCGGCAAGCTGCGCGAATCCGCATGAGCCAGAAGCGGAACCGCAATCAGGTAGTCGAGCAGGAGCAACGCCCATGAGCAACACGGCGACCGAGGTCATCTCCGACGCCCTTACGTCCACCTCACCCAGCGCCGACGACATCCTCGACGCCCTCGGCAACGCGGGCTACCACGTCATCCGACCCGAGGACGGGCCGGCCTGGATCCCCGTCACGCCGAGAAGCCTCGCCAAGGCGCAACGCATCGCAGCGCTGATCAACGACGGCAAGACGCTGCAGCAGATCGCCGCTGAGACGCGGATGTCGCTGCGCCAGGTCGAACGGTACAGCGCCGCCGCCCGCGACATGGGACTCATCGAGCGGAGGCGCTGATGCCCGGCCGCAAGGGGTGGCGGAACCGCGCCGCCTGCCGAGGACAGGACCTGGTCCTGTTCTTCGGACCCGGTGAGGGCGAGCCCCGCGAGAGCCCAAAGCAGAAGGAGAACCGCATCGAGCGGGCCAAGCACTTCTGCCGCACCTGCTCCGCCCAGGCCGAGTGCCTGGACTTCCATCTGCAGGCCAGCGCGGCGCAGTACGGCGTCGCCGGAGGCCTCGACGAGGACGAGCGCACGGCCTACCGGCGGCGCCTGCAACGCAAAGCAGCACGAGAAAGGAGAACCCCGTGACAAGCCTCGCCCGCGAGAACGCTATCAAGGGACTCGCGCACCGCGCCTACGACCGCGACCACACCGACGCCGGGGAACGGCCCAGCACCACGGACTTCGCGTTCGAGTACGTCACCTGGCTTCTCGCCCAGGGCTGGAGTGAGCCGCCAGAGGCTCAACCGGCACCCGCTCCCGCGTCTCCGACGCCCCCGAACGGGCTGCGTGGGGCGGCCATCGCTCGTCACGCCCTGGCCCAGATCGGCAAGGGAGGCAGCGATGACCGCTGACCTCGACGACGACAAGGCGTTGGTGCCGTACGACGAGTTCGGCAACCTGCTGCGCGCCGCATGGACACCCGAAGGAGAGATCGTGTGGCGCGCACCGGAGCCGTTCAGCGCGCGACTCCAGCTCGGCCAGTTCGCCCGCGGCCGCGCCGCCGGCTACGTCGTGTGGCTCAACGACGAAAGCCGCATGTTCCCCATGTCGATGACGGAGTTCGTCGAGACCGTACGCACGGTCGGCGTCGAGCCCGGCGGCTACGTCGAAGCGGAGTGGATCGCGCACCGCCGCGGTGGCGCGTACGGCATACAGCTGTACATGTCGCGGCGCGAGCGGCGCCAGGTACGGCGCGGCCATGACTGAGCGCCTGGTCGCGCAGGTCAACGGGTGCCGCTACTGCGGCCTTCCTCAACGCGGCAGCCGCAGGCAGCTCCCGCACGCCAGCCGGTGGACTCCCACGGCCGGCTGGCACGTCTGGACGCCGCCCACGCAAGACCAGATCAAGCAGCGCATGAAGGCCCGCCGGACCATGCAGGGCCAGCGCGCCTCTCACGTGATCATCGACGAGGCCACGAAGTGGCCCGCCCTCGAAAGGACCGACATGCCCGTCACTGAAGCCCCCTACGACGAGCGGGGCGACCTCATGCACTACCCGAAGCGCAACGCCGAGTGGCGACCCAATGAGCCGTTCACCGCCACGCTGCGCATCACCGGGTGGGAGCGCGGCCGGTCGGCAGCACGGTTCTTCCTCGCCGACCAGGACGACCACGAGTTCCCCATGTTCCTCAAGGACCTCTGCGCGATGCTCAACGCCGCCACCGTCAGCCGGGGCACGGTCACCGGCCGCTGGCACGTGGTGAAGCGAGGCGAGAACTACGGGCTGAGCTTCCTCGGGCCGGCCGACGACGATCAGGCGCCGACCACCGGACGGGAGGCTCAGGTCTGATGGCCATCGGAGTGGACTTCGACGGCGTGATCCACGCCTACAGCCGAGGCTGGTTCGACGGGACGGCCTATGACGAGTCGGTGCCCGGCGCGATCGAGGGGCTGCGCGCCCTCATGGACAAGCACGCGGTGTTCGTCCACACCAGCCGTGACGTTCGCCAGGTAGCCGGGTGGCTGGCCACGCACGGCTTCGAGACCACGACCTTCACTCCGCCGAAATTCTGGAACGAACGCGGCCGGCTGCTCGTCACGAACTGGAAGGTCCCGGCCACGGCATACCTCGACGACCGCGCTGTCCGCTTCACCACCTGGACGGCGGCGCTCGACGAGCTGCTGCACGGTGGCCGGAAGACCACGGACCTGCGGGCCGCGTTCGACCGCATCGACGCCCGCCACCAGCCCACGACGACGGAGACGTGGGTCTCCTGCAGCGACCACTGCGGGCAGTGGGTGACCGGCGTCCTGATCATGTGCGCGATGTGCGCGCCCCGGCCCGTCACCGTCTGCACCAACGACGACTGCCCCACCTGGCCCTGCCCCGACCACCTCGCCCTCCACGGAGAGACCGCCGACACCTGCACCCACAAGGGAGACAGCCGATGACCGAGCAGCAGCCGATGACGCTCACCGACTGGCGGGGCAACCCCTACACGGTCGGGACGACGATCTTCTACCCGCGCATGTCCGGCCGGTCGTGCGAGATCCAAGAAGGCGTCGTCATCGACATCTGGGACGCCGTGTACGACCGCGACGTGTACAGGTGGGTTCGGCTCAACCCGAAGAAGGCCAGCCACCAGGACGCCACCGGGAACGACCGTCAGACACGCGTCAAGGTGCAGCCGAACGGGCGCGGTTCCCGCAACTTCTACCGCAGTGACGAGCGTCTGGTCACCGATGAGCAAGGCGAGTGGGTCCGAGACGAGCAGGGCAGCCCCGTGTGGGAGTCCGTGGGCATCAAACCCGTCACCCTGATGATCACCGAGAACATCACCGTCGCCACCTGCACCCACAAGGACGGCTGATGCTCGAACACCTCAGCCCGAGCGAGCGGGCCGTCCTCCTCATCATGCTGAACCGCAGCCTCGACGACCACCGCGTACCGCCCGAAGCTGCTGACCACGTCCGGCAGCACTTCCGGGACCAGCTCGAAGCCTTCGTCAGCCCGCGCCCCGCCACCCTGGTCTACACCGGGTGGCGGGGCGCCGCCCGTCAACGCGTCCGCGCCGACCTCGAGACCACGCTGGCGCGAGCCCGCGGCCGTCTCCACGTGATCGTCGGCTACAACCCCGACACCGACGAACCCTCGGGCGGGGATCGGTGGACGTACGAATGGGCGATCCACACGCCGGGCGTGACCGTCGAGACGCACCCCGCGCCGTGGCACATCCCCGCCCTGTCGAGGTCAGCGGGGCCGTACCGGAACGGATTCATGCTCGGCGTCGCCGCCGGCCGCGGGGGCGCCTTCGAGGTCCTGGCCCACCTGCACCCGTCCAGCAGAGGCGCATCCGGTACCGCCGCGTACGCCGACCACCTTGGCCTACGCATCCGGAAGGAGCCCGCCTTATGACCAACAAGTCCGACGTCAAGAAGCTCGTCGAGACCGAGACGGAACGCCTCGGCTTCACGATGCAGCTTGCCAACGGCAAGTTCCTCATCACCAACCCGGAGAACGGCCGCACCGGCGAGATCCCGCTCCAGGCCATGGGCCGTGGCCTCGACAACTACAAGACCAAGATCCGATCCCTGCTGAACGACCACCCCACGAAACCCTCCCCCATGGTCGCCGCCACCGACCCCGCCCCCGAGAAAGCCGACACCATGCCCCGTGACACCTGGTGGAGCGTTGACGAGCTCGTCGGCGCAGCCCTCGCGAACGGCATCAAGCCGTACGTGTCAGGAGGACTCCTCCACACCCCCGGCCCCGTCGAGTCCAAGTCGTACGCGGACATGCTGCACGCCCGCGAAACCGAGGTCATCGCCTACCTCACCAAGAACACCACCACCGCCACCACCGAAGGAGACACCGACGTGCCGAAGATCGGCGACACCGCGACCGTCGTCCGGAGCAAGCCCCGCGACATCTTCGCCGACGCCGAAGCGCTCTGGGGGCTGCTCCGCGACGCCGCCCGCGACCAGGGAGACAAGCCGCTGACCAACGGCAACGTCCCGGGCGTCCAGTGGGTCGGCGCCCTCGCCGACATCATCAAGGCCACCTGCCCCGACTGGGACTCCGAGCACGAGAAGGACGTCCGCCAGTACCTGAACCGGACCGAGCACACCCGCTGCCACCGGCCCCGCGCCAACCCGCCCGTCTGGTGGATCGCGCTGGAGTGGAACGACGGCGGACTCACCGTCACCAAGACCACCCCGAAGCCCGATCCCAGGACCGTCGCAGCCGCCGCCGCGAAGGCCTCGACGAAGAAGACACCCACACCCGTCCCGGCCTCGGCCGACACCGCGCCGCCGGCCACAGCAGGCCCTGCGCTCCGGGCGCTCCTCGGGTTCGAGCAGGCCATTCAGCGGACCGAGGCCGAGCGGGACCAGGCCATCCGCGAACGCGACGACGCCCGCACCGCGCTGGAGGAGATGCGCGCCGACCGGGACAACCTCCTCGTCGAGCTGGACGAGATGAAGGCCGAACGCGACCAGGTGAAGACGGAGCTGGACGCCATCAACGCCGTGTTCGCCCGGTACAACGGAGGCACCGCGTGATCGAACTGTCCGGATCGGACATGGGGGAGTGGCGTGTTCTCTCGCGCTGACGTGAAGCCGTGCAAGGGCAGCAAGGACAAGATGCCGTGCGGGCGGTTCGTCCGCTGGACTCGCACCGTGGCCGGCGTCCCCTACGCGGTTGACCTGGCCCCGCACGAGGACGGCAACACCGCCGTCTGGAGGGACGTCCACGGGATCCTCCGGTCCCGCCGCATCACCGAGGACCTGCCGCTCGTTCCGCCGGAGAAGCGGATGATGCCGCACGCTGCGACCTGTCCCGGCAAACCGCGGGTCCAGACCCCGCCACCGCCACCGCGGCCGCCACGCAGGCCCGCACCACCACCGGCCGGACGGCTGTACGACCTGCTCGGCGTCACCAGCACCGCGCATCCGGACGACATCAGGAAGGCGTACCGCAGGCTGGCCCGCCAGCTCCACCCCGACGTCAACCCCGACCCGAAGGTGGCGGCGCGATTCCAGGAGATCGGGGAGGCATACCACGTCCTGTCCGATCCCGGCCGGCGGCGGACGTACGACCTGACGGGTCGGCCACCACGAGCCGGATGAACGCTAATAGCGGTACCGCTATCGTTGCGGGACGCCTCTTCCCTCGGTGGCTCCCTTGGAATACCAGCACGTAAGGGGCCTGATGGGTTACAAGTTGGCCGACGAGGTGGCGATCAACGCGCCTAAGAGCACGCCTCCGAGGGACCTGCTCGCGTTGATCGCCATCGCTCGCAGGATCAACGACGCGACTCGCACCGGCTGGCTGACCCGCGAGGAGATCGCGCACTGGGCGAGGATCGACGTGCGGTCGGTGAAGGCGATGCGGGAGCGGCTGGTCGAGGCTGGGCTGCTCGTCGTGCTCGAATCGGGGGGCGGCCGCCGGAAGGCGACCGTGTTCTACATCCCTCCGATGCCTGGGTATCTGCCCGGGGAGCCGCCGCGTCCGCTCGACCTGGAGCTCGAAGCGGGCCCCTCGGACTTCCCCGTTTCGGGGCCGGACGGGTCCACGGGGGACCGGAAAGGGGGAAGTCCAGACTTCCCCGTTTCTCCTGTGGATGACGCTGTGGACGACCGGGAGACCGGTGGAAAAGGGGGAAGTCCAGGCTTCCCCGTTTCCGCGACCGAAAGGGGGAAGTCTGGACCGCAAAAGGGGAAGTTTGGGGCGAAAAAGGGGAAGTTTGGGGCGAAAAAGGGGAAGTCTGGACTTCCCCCCAATCCTCTCTCCACTCCTCAACTTCAATCCTCTTCTTCTCCGTACGGGGTCGAGGAGGAACCAAGCGCCCAAGCCGCCGACCACCACCCGGAAGACGAAGACAAGATCAGCAAGGAGGAGAAGAACACCCCGGCGGCCAGCCGCGCCGCCCGGGTCATCACCAAGCGCATCGGAGTGCCGCTCGACGAAGCCGAGCGCATCGCCCAGACCATCGCCCACGAAAACCGCGTCCGCCGAGCCCTGCACGTGTACGTCGCGGGTATCCCCGCAGCGGACCTGCGCACCTGGCGCGAGACCGCCCGCAACCACGAAGCCCGCGAACAGGCCAAGGCCACACGGACCAACCGCCCCGCCGGCCGGTGCGACCTGCACTGGCAGCCCATCCCCTGCATCGGGTGCGCGGCCGACGCCAAGGCTATGCCCGACGCGTGACCCGCAGGTTGGCGGATAGAGCGACACCCCGCAAGCCTGCTACCAGCGCAAACGCGGAACGCGCCCGCAAGGCGGACCGCCGGAATCACGCGAAAACAGGCCAAAGAGCGGCCGAACCGGGCCGGAAACCCATCAGAACGAGGCTGGGCCACCTCCTCGTCGCTGATGGGTTTTCGCATGCCCGGAGACGCTTCATGACGCATCTGACGCACCATGAGAGACGCGACGCACCCCGCAGAACGCTCTGAGATGGATGCAGGGGGACGAACACCGGTCCTCCGGCATAGAGGAGTACCCCCGGGACAGAGAAGCGCTCTGCGTCGATCTGGGAGCGTTCAATCAAGATCAAGAGTTGGAAATTCGAGCCGGGGCTGGATGGCGCGTCGGCGGTCGGCGGTTCGGGTGATTCGGTGCCAACGTAGACGATCAGCCTCACTGACTATCTATCGAACGCGCGTTCGATTTGCCTTCAGGCCGGCCCGTTTTGTGACCTAACCGTTATAAATCCGCCGGAAAACCGTTACAAAAATTGGGCCCCCAAAGATCCTTACTGGTCTACCGTTTGTCATGTGCAGATACGAACAAGCGAACGGCTCGCGTGGCTCACCGCAGTTGCGGCGCTCGCGTTCCTAGTAGCCAACACGCAGGCAGGAGGGGATGTGACCACGGCAACGCTGGTAGCGGACGAACCAACCGCGACCGTCACTGTCAGCGGTCCCCCCGGCCCGCCCGGACCCCAGGGCCCCCAGGGCGACCCCGGACCGATGGGCCCCCAGGGACCGCAAGGCGAACCCGGCGCGTCCGGCCCGCCCGGACCGCAGGGCAACGCCGGACCGATGGGAACCCCCGGACCTTCCGGCCCGCCCGGTCCCCAGGGCGACCCCGGACCTACGGCAACCGTCACCGCCGTACCGGTCCCCGGGCCCAAGGGCGACAAGGGCGACAAGGGCGACGCCGGACCCCAGGGCGAGCAAGGGCCCGCCGGACCGTCCGGCCCTCCGGGACCATCCGGCCCACCCGGACCCCAGGGCGACCAGGGCGACACCGGCCCCAAGGGCGACCCCGGACCGACCGGACCGCAGGGCGACCCCGGACCCACCGGAAGCGCCGGGCCATCCGGCCCGCCCGGCACCGGCGACCCCGGACCGACTGGAGCCGCAGGGCCCGCCGGACGGGACGGCACCGCAGGGAGCCCCGGACCGTCCGGCAAGCCCCGATCGCCCGGACCCAAGGGCGACCAGGGCGACCCCGGAACGGCGGACACGCCGGAACCCGGCGAGATCGACGCGGCGAACACGGCCAACGGCGACCCCGTGACCGTGTGGGCCGCGTGGCTTGCCGCCCTGCTGGCAGTCGGAGCCGCCACGCTCGGACTGCTGATCAGGCGGCGACGCCGCAACCGCAGACCGGCCAGCGAAACCGCTGGTCAACCTGCTAACAGCGGTACCGCTATCGACGACACACAGCAGCTCTAACCAACCCGCCCGCCCGGACCGTCCGGGCGGGCACCCAACACCACGAAAGGCACGACCCATGCAGATCACCATCAACCCCGCCGAGATCTTCGACGCCATCGAGCGCGTCACCGTCGCCCACAAGGCCACGTTCTCCCGTCAGGGCATCTCCCGCCCGACCGGCAACGTCGTGATCGGTCTGGCCGCTTCCGGCCGCCTTGACGAGCTGGCGAACGCCGACTCTGAGGGCAGCGTCGCAGACCGCATCATCACCGGCGACGAGCTGAAGGACCTGCCCGCCGAGTACATCGCCACTCTCGGCACCGGCAAGAACGCGCCCAAGTTCACGACGTACGCCCTGATCGGCATGCGCGTCGCCGCACAGCTCGGGTTCGGACAGGCGACCCTCGCGGAGCTGGGCAAGGTGCCCGGCACCAGCGCCACCAAGGTGCAGAACTTCCTTGCTGAGCTTCCCGAGATGGCCGAGTACCGCAAGGAGATCGAGGCCCGTAAGAAGGCCGCCGCGAAGGTCGCCGCCGACACGGCCGCCGTCCGCCTCGTGTGGAAGTTCGCCGAGAAGTTCAAGGCCCCGCACAGCGAAGAGACGTACGCGGAGGTCATGGAGGAGCGCGGCATGTCGTTCGACCGCGTGCAGGAGATCATCCGGCTTCTGACCGCTGAGGCCGACGTCAAGGCCGCCGAGAAGGCCGACGCCTAACCCCCACCGGGCGCGCCCGTGTCGCCACCACGGGCGCGCCCGCCCCACCCCTCACTCACCAACGCCACAACGCCGCAGGAGGCCCCCAACATGATCCGCCGTGAGCAGGTAGAAGTGACCCGAGAGCACGCGCTGAACGCGCACCGGTCCGTCAGGGACCACATGAGCCGATGCCGCCCATGCACCAAGGAGCCCATCCCGTGCGAGCTGGGCAGCATGTTGCAGCGTGGCGCGGGCAAGATCTCCCGCGAGGCAGCCGACGCCCTAGCCGCCTACCTCCCGCCCGGCACCGAGGTCACCTACCAGGGCGACCGGCCCGAGTATCGGGGTAGGACGTTCGTTGTCGTGGGGCTTGCCCCGCGAACCCCGTGGATCGGCTACGTCCTCCGTGGGAGCGGCATTCGCCCGTTCTTCGCGACGCTGCCGAACGTCCAACCGAGCAGCCGCGAGGCTCAGCAGCGGAACCGGCTCGAAGCCGTCAAGCGCACGGTGGCCGTGTGCTGCGCCGTGCTGGCTCAGCACATGGTGTATCTCGACGTGAAGACGGAGCGGAGCGACACCGGCGTTATCTGTGTGACCTGGAGTAGCGCGGAGTTCGTAGGCGCGGAGAACCGCGCGACGAGCGAGAGCGGCAAGCAGTCCGGGCAGTACATCGCCGGAGCGCTCTACCTGTTGCAGGCGCTACGCGCGCACACGCAGCGCCGTTCGTGGGATGACGTGGCGCGCGTCGCCCACAACGCCCAGAAGCTAGCCGACCATGCGGGCGTTCGCGTGTAGCGCGACGCGCGACCAGCGCCGGACCGCATCGCGCGGTTCGGCGCTTCCGCATGCCCCCCGAGGGTACCCCGTTCGGGGCCGGCCAGGGCTGCATTCGGCTTGGTACCTGCGAAAAGATTTTGATCTTGTAGCCTTGTGGGCGTTTCGTCTCGGGGTCAGGGGGTGCCGTGTCTGGTCTTGCTTCTGGGGTGTCGGTGGTGTCGGGCGCGTGTGTGGGTCCGTGTAATGGCAGGTCGCGGCGGGCGTGGGCTGCTTTCGAGGCGGCTCGTGACGTGCATGCGGATCTGGTGGATGAGTGGGTGCGGGCGGGGGAGGTGGGGGAGCCGCCTGTGGAGCCGGAGGTTCCGGAGGTTCGGTGGCGTCCGGGGGAGCCGCTGGTGTGCGGTCGGTGTACGGCGTCGGTGCGGGCGGCGCTGTTGGAGGTGGATGGGTTTGCTGCGCAGCTCGCGAGGGAGGCTGATGGGTTCCGGCCGCCGTCGAAGTGGTCGAGGGTGTCGGGGTCGCGGCCGAAGCCTGCGGTGTCGCCGGTGGGGGAGCTGCTGGAGAAGCTGACGGGCGGTCTGCTCGACTTCGAGGGGCGGGCGCGGGTGTGGCTGGGCGCGGGGGCGCGTCTGGGTGGTGTCCGGTCGGCGGTTGCTCGGTCGCGGGCGGTGGGCTGGCTGACGGAGTCGGGCCGGCTGGAGAGCGTCCTGGTGCGTGAGGAGCTGGTGGGCCTCGTGGACTTCGCTCTGTCGTGGCGGCTGGTGTTGGAGCGGCTGGTCGGGGATGAGCCGCCTGCGTGGTCGCCGGCGCGGTGCCGGTGTGGTGAGCGGTCGTTCCGCTGGGACGTGAAGGCGGGCTTCTACGTGTGCGCCGCGTGTGGGACGCACGTTTCTGAGGGGGAGGCGTCGGCGCGGGTGGAGGAGGAGGCCGCACGCTGAGGCCAATGTAGAGCTGGGCGAGCGTTACGTACAGGGCGTGATCCCACGTCGAGCCACCTTGAGGGGAAGTGAATGGATGGTGAAGGCGACGTCGTCAGGCCATGTGTCTAACCCGATCCAGTCATCGAAGACGGGTATGGGCTCAGGTGGTGATGTCCGCGTGGGTCTCGTCCACGTCTGTCCCTCCGTCCATATGACGGATGCATTGGCGATGGTCAATTCTTGACTGCCGCCAGTGTCGTCCAGCTTGCTCGCCGATTCCTGGAGCACGATTTGGCCTTCGCTGCACGGTTCGACGATGACTTCCCAGAGCTCAGTCGGCAGCTTGGTGGGGCGATGCAGGACGTATACGTATGCCCGCCGAGAGTTGGCGTTGCGCACGTTCCAGGACCAGGCGTCAGGGACGGTTCCGTAGGCCTCGTCGGCGATATGGATACGGCTAGGAAACGCGATCTTGGCGATGGCGTCCGCTTCGGCCTTGGCCTGTGCTTCCCTTTTCTTGTCCTCTGCCCGCTGGGCGAGAGCGTCCGCACGCTGTTGCTGGCCGAGTTCGAGAGCGTTCAAAGAGATGATGAGCGCGGGAACGGACATGAGGCCAGCGACAACGCTGGTGAGGGCGGCCCACCATTGGACGGACCAGCGGACATCGCGGAGTCTCCGGCGCTGGCGCGGCTTGAGCCGTTGGCGTTCGGCGATCACTCTTGTGGTGCGAGCTGAGGAACGCGATGCGAGACCGCGATCTATGGACGGTCGGGGGCGTCGGCGTGCGCTCACGACTGAATATCGTGCGCGGGCGAAGCGACGTTAGGCTGCGCGGTTTCGCGGCGGACACGAGCGGAGGAGGCGGATCGTTGATTGCGGTGCCGCTGTTGGCTTGCGCCTGGCGGGGTGGGTGTGTAACACTTCCGGGCGACGGAGAGACTTGTGCCCTCGGACCGATCATGGTTCGAGGGCTTTCCGCTGTTCGGGGGGTGTTGGTGTTCCCTGCGACGGCGAAGACTGCTGCTGTCCGGCTGGGCCGGGAGGCGGTGACGATCCGGCAGTGGGCGCGCCGGTATGGCGTGCGTGTGCTGGGGCGAGCCAGCCGCGAGGTCGTGTACGACTTCGCTGATCTGGCGACGATCGAGGGCTGTATCTGGCGGGGCGACGACGTGCCTGATTCGCCGGAGGGCCGGGATGCGTTGCGGGCTCGGCTGGCGGCGGCTGCGTAGGAGCAATCAGACAGGGGTGGCTGTGATGGTTCGGAAGTATCAGCGGGTGGCGGGCGCGGAGCGCGAGGCGCTGAAGGCGGAGCTGAAGCGCCGGTACATGGACGGGGAGTCGATCCGGCGGCTGTCGATCTCGACGGGCCGCTCGTACGGGTTCGTTCACCGGCTGCTGGAGGAGGCGGGGGCGCCGCTGCGGCCGCGGGGCGGCAACCAGCGGCCGGCTCCTGTGGTTGTAGACGGGCGACCATCTAGCTGATGCTGTTCACCCAGATGCCGATTGGGATCGAAAGGATTGCGGATACAAGAACGCCCGCGAGGAAGTAGGCGAGTTGCTGTCGCCGCTCGGCGCGGATGGTGGCCTTCGTTTCGTGGGTGAGGATGCTGCGGATCTTCTCGGCCTGTTCCTCGTTCACGGCCAGCAACTCTTGCTGTCGTTTCGCCTCTTCGATCAGTGCTGTGCGGGTTGCCTGCTGGGCTTCAAGATCTTTCTGCAACTCCTGCAGCAGCATGCCCGCCTCCGAGAAGGCAGCGTTGACTAGTTCGATACGGCGCTGGAGCCGTTTCCCGGGATCTTCCTCAGCCTCCCTGATGCGTCTACGTCTCAGGAGGCTCACCAGTTCGTTCGCCGCCACGCCGATCAACGAACTGCCCAAGACTACGAAGAGGCTTCCCAGAAGATCCATGTGCATATTCGATCGTGTCGGCTCTGTGCGTGTATCGGAAGTGCCCCAATCGAAACCCTGGGCCGCCCATGATCAGAGCAATCAAGATCGATAGAAGAGGAACATAATTCAGGTTATGTTCCTCTCTCCGGTGTTACGCTCGAAGTGATCACCCCTTCCACGAAAGAAGATCATCATGAGCGTGCGAAAGTTCCCGCTGACTCTGCGCGTCGCCGTGACCGGAGCAACACCGGATGAGATCAGAGAAGCGGCCGTGGCGCAGGCCCTCGCGTTCTTCGGGTCGAGCACCGAGCTGGACGTCATCAGCGCCGAAGCCGAGCCGGAGGGGGAGCATCACAGCCGCTACCGCGCGGTCGTCGTGTTCCGGAAAGTCGCCTGATGCGCCGCGCCAGCGATAAGGCCGGGGATGCCGTCGCCGGCTTCCCGCTGCCGTTCGGCGCAGGGGACGATCGTGAACGCTGAGCTGATCGTCGTCCGGAGCGAAGACGTCGCGCTGCCGCTGGACCTGCCGCCGATCATTCTCGACCTGACCCGGGCGTGGCTGTGGTCGTTCGACTCGAAGAACACGCGGGACACGTACGAGCGGTACATTCGGCGATGGTTCGAGTTCTGCAACGAGACCGGCCTCGATCCGCTGGAGGCCCGCAAGCCGCACGGCGACGTGTTCTCCCGCTGGTTCCAGGAGACGGCCCGCCGACCACCGAAGCCGAAGACAGTGGCATTAGTCCTGTCCACGGTGTCGTCCTGGTACGAGTACCTGCACGAGACCGAAGCCCTCGACGCCAACCGGTTCAAGAAGACGCGACGACCGAAGATCCCCCGCAAGCACTCCGAGACGGTCGCGCTCACCAAGGGCGAGGCGCGGGACCTCCTCCGGGCGGCCGACGCCGACCATGGCCGGGAACGGCTGCGCACCGCGGCGCTGCTCCGGCTGCTGCTGCAGACCGGCGTCCGCATCTCCGAGGCGGTGAACGCGCAGATCGACGACCTCGGGTTCGCCCGTGGGTATCGGACGCTGCGCATCACGGTGAAGGGCGGCGACACGATTACCCGGCGGCTGCCGGTGGAGGCGACGCACGCGCTGGATGTCTACCTCGCTGAGCGGGCGCACCGCGAAGGGGTCGAGCTGCAGGACCTGCGGGGCCCGCTATTCGCGACCTCGACGGGCCAGAGCTGGAGCAGGTCGAAGGCGTTCGAGCTGGTGCGGCGCATTGCCGCCCAGGCGGGCATCACGTCGAAGGTGGGGCCGCACTCCCTGCGGCACACCTACGCATCGCTGGCGCAGGAGGCCGGCGTCGCGATGCGGCAGATCCAGCTCGACCTCAACCACGCCGACGTGTCCACGACGGAGATCTACTTGCACAGCCGGGACCGGCTGGAGAAGGACGCCTCTCAGGTGGTGGCGTCGCTGCTGGAGTAGGAGGAGCACGTGCCCAGGTCGAGAACGAGCGCGCTGGACAAGTCGGCATGGACGCACCACTGCGGCGCGATCAACCTGGGCACGTGGACCGACCGCGCGGTGTGCGGCGGCTGCCGGTACTCGGTGGGTCACGCCGAGGATGTCGAGCAGTACCGGCTTGTGCGTGTCTGGTGACGCAGCAACGCGCAATCTTCGCATTGGTCGCGTTTCTGGACATTAGAAACGTCGATCACCCGAGATGTGTGCGTCTCAGCTGCACGCTGATGCGTAATTGGGGCTGTCTGAAGGCCATTTGGATGCGTCTGAATGTCGATCTTGTTAGCGTTGCTCTGAGACGTTTTCGCGGGTCACCGACATAACGGCAAGTGCAAAGGCTGGTGACCCTCGCAAATAGGTCACCGGCGGGCGGATGGTCGAGTCAATCAACCGGTAGGGGGAAACTCCTCATCGTCCTCTTGATTGCCACTGATCACTGTGATGTCCAGCTTCGTGCGCAGCCAGCAGGCGCCTCGATGGAAGACCCAGGCGGTAGGAACCGCGAGTAGAGCTGAACCCCACCCCTGTTCCATCACAACGTCAATCAAGGCTGACAGGGTCACAGTACCGATGACCAGCCAGGTGCGGATCTCGGAGGAGAGTGCCCAGCAGGTGGCACGGATAAGCGGTTCCAGCGGGTGTGCGGCAGGGTTCGCCAAGGTGCGACGCAGCGCCCAGATGCGGCTGAGTTGGCGAAGCGCGTAGTAAATCTGCATGCTTCCGGTGGCCTTCGCCTTAGCAAGCTCGTGAAGCTCGCTAAGGATCTCTTCTCCGTAACGGCTTCGGTGCCTAGCGGGCAGAACGTGCATAGTGAGATTGACGATGGTGCTGGCCTTGCGAGCAACGGGACTCGTCTTGTCCCGTTGTCTCAGAGCGTCCAGGTGGGCCGCTGCGGATGCCCTCACTAGACTCCTGGTCTCGAATATGACCTCGGTAGCCAGATCCAAGGCTGCGATCAGCTCAAGGCGAGACGGCTCATAGGAAGACTCGAATGCGGCTTGCAGCTGATCGAGGACGGAGAGGCGCGTTTCCAAAATGTCGGAGGCGTGAATATCTGCCCTGGTAAGGGCGACATGAAGATCAAAATGATGATCGCTGATAGTCGACAGGGTCAGCCTGACTTCGGAATCGGTGCCACTCAGCGCGGGCTTGTGCTGAAGTACTTTTCGCAGGTGCACGATGGCGTCGGTCAGCTTGCCGAGGAGGGCGTGAGCATGGCCTAGGGCCTCGCTTCGCGAGGATTCTTCGGCGGTTTGGATCACGCCGTTCCTCCGGACAATCCCCGGGAGAGGCCGGATAGACGGCTGCGCTTGGCTTCCGCATGAGCGAGCGATTGCCTTGCCTGCTCGATCCCGTCTCGCGTCAGGCGATAGTAGCGGCGCCGAGGTCGGCCCTGCTGATGGGGGTCTGTTTCTTCCCAGCGCGACTCCAGCCAGCCGAGGCCCTCGAAGCGGGCGAGAATGGGATGAATCGTCCCCGTGGGGAGACTAGCGGCGGCGCAAATCTCCAGACCATACATCTCTTGTGTGGGGTCTTCGAGCAGTGCTCGAAGCACGAGTTGCGTGGGCAGCGTCATGCGCGGCCTGGACTGCTCGTACACGGTCGTATTCTACCTAGCCCCTAGGTAGAGAACGGCCAACCTCGCCATTTCCATCGAGCTGGAGGTGCTGTGCCCGCTATCGTGTCGCAGACCTATCGAATGGTCTCGGTCGCCGACCTCGAACCGCACCCCGACAACCCTCACCAGGGCGACGTGGACGTGATCGCCGAGTCGATCAAGAAGAACGGCTTCTACGGCACGGTCCTGGTCCAGAAGTCGCAGATGCGGATCATCGCTGGTGAGCACCGCTGGCGCGGCGCGAAGGCCAACCACTTGCGGCAGGTGCCGGCCCTGATCATCGACGTTGACGACGACACCGCCACCCGGATCATGCTCGCCGACAACCGGACCGCCGAGTTCGGCGCGTACGACGACCACGCCCTTGCCGACCTGCTGCACGGCCTGGACGACCTCGACGGCACCGGCTGGACGGAGCAGGACCTCGACGACCTGGCCGACGCCATCGCCGCCGACAACGCGGTAGCCCTCGGCCCCGAACGCGCTCCGGTCCCGGGCGGTGGCCGCGCCGACCAGGCCGGCGCCGACGACGAAGAAGAGCTGCCGGAACCGGGCGACGCTGAGACGCATACGCGGCCCGTTGTCTGGGGCGTCGTGGTCACCTGCGACAGCGAGGCCGAGCAGGTGCAGCTCCTCAACCAGCTCACGGGCCAGGGCTGGAACGTCCGCGCCCTGATGTAGCCCCTGCTACCCCCTCGAAAGGTCGTGTTGTGCGAGCCGAGATCACCGTATCGGCACCGGTCCACAGGACTGCCCGAGTGCTGCAGCTCCAGGGCCTGTTCGACGTGCCCGTGGAGGAGCGGCTGAGCAACACCTGGGCCATGGACCTGCCGATCGAGGACCAGCCGTGGAGCGTAGGGCTGATCGTCGGCCCCTCCGGGGCTGGCAAGACGACCATCGCGCGGCACCTGTGGCCCGACCACGTCACCGGCCCGCACACCTGGTCCGAGGACCGGTCGCTCGTGGACGACTTCCCGGCCGACATGTCCATCAAGGACATCGTGGCCCTGCTGGGCGCGGTCGGACTGTCCTCGCCGCCGGCCTGGCTCCGGCCGCACCGAACGCTGAGCACCGGGGAGGCGTTCCGCGCATCCATCGCACGGGCCCTGGCCGAGTCCGGCGACCTGGTCGTCATCGACGAGTTCACGTCGGTCGTGGACCGCCAGGTCGCGCGGGTCGCCAGCCACACGATCCAGAAGACCGTACGGCGCGGTGGCCGCCAGTTCGTCGCCGTGACCTGCCATTACGACGTGCTGGAGTGGCTGCAGCCGGATTGGGTGCTGGACGTCTCGACAGGCTCGTTCGAGTGGAGGTCGGTTCAACCCCGCCCCCAGCTCCAGCTCGAAATCCGGCCGGTCGATGGACAGCTCTGGCCTGTCTTCGCACGTCATCACTATCTGAGCTCGGACCTCCACCGCTCCAGCAAGAAGTTCGCCGGGTTCATCAACGGTGAGCCGGTCGCGTTCCTGGCCTACCGGCACTTCCAGCACCCGGCGACGCGGAACCTGAAGATGGAGCACCGGCTGGTGGTTCTGCCGGACTATCAGGGGCTCGGCATCGGGAGCCGCTTCTCCGAGTGGATGGGGCAGCGGCTGTACGAGCAGGGGTTCCGCTACCGGTCGGTGTCGTCACATCCGGCGCTGATCGCCTACCGAAGCGCGTCGCCGCGGTGGCGGATGATCCAGGGCCAGAAGAAGCTCGGCACCCGGTCCAAGCACCAGTGGATGCACGCGCAGACGCTCGACCCGCGCCGTCTCGGTGTCGTGTCGTTCGAGTACGTGGCACCGCGAATCTAGGCGGCGAACGCCTTTGTCCACCCGGCCGGAGCTGGCCGTAGCCCCAGCGCCCCAGCCGCGGGCATTGGCGTGACGGCCGGTCGGGCGTCGGTGACCAGCCAGTGATTCACCCCGGCGCGGGCCCACAGCGAGCTGCTGTCCTGGCGGATGTCCACGAGGTTCACCGACCCGAGGATCATGCCGCGCAGCATCGGCCCGTCGAGGACGATCCCTAGTTGATCCATGAGCTCGAACCCCTCGGCGTCGATCTTGAGGCCCGAATGGATCAGGAGCCTGCCCCGATACGGCGTGCCCCAGCTCCGGTTCTCCACGTCCTTGATGCCCGCGACGAGCAACGCCGCCCATGGCTGCCGGACGGTCAGCATCCGCACCCGAGAAGCGTAGTAGATCAGGAGCTGCCCTCATGGTCGTCAGCAAGGCCCGTCAGGTCGAGATCTCCCAGCGGCGCTACCAGGCGGTCCAGATGCGGATCGCTGGAGTGTCGCCCACGGTCATCGCCGAGCGGCTGGGCTACTCGGGCGCGGCCTCGGTGTCGAAGGACATCGACAGGGCGCTGCAGAAGGCCGCCAAGCAGGAGCAGATGGCGAGCGAGCAGCTTCTCAAGCTGGAGATCGACCGGCTCGACCGCATCATGGCCTCGCTGTGGCCGAAGGTCGTCAAGGGCGAGGTTCAGGCCTGCGAGACGGCGCTGAAGTGCATCAACCGGCGGTCGGCTCTGCTGGGCCTGGACCTGATCAACAGGAACGGCATCGCGGACGGCGACATGGCGTCTCTGCTGGGCAACCTGCTGCTCCAGATCCAGCAACGGCACACCATCCCCGACCCCGACACGGACACCATCCTCGAGGCCGAGGTGATCGGTGAGATCGAGTCGGGGGACGGCCTGTGAGCACGCCGGCGCCGACGCCGCTGAACCTGTCGCCCAAGCAGCTCCGGTCGATCGGCGAGTCCACAGCTCGCCTGAACATCTGGTCGGGCGCGATCCGGTCGGGCAAGACGATCGCCTCGCTGCTGCGGTGGGTTATGTACGTCGCGAACGCGCCGCGCGGGGGCTCGTTGGTGATCGTGGGCAAGACATCGGAC
The DNA here is from genome assembly GCF_014207985.1 of Nonomuraea rubra. Taxonomy (NCBI): domain Bacteria; kingdom Bacillati; phylum Actinomycetota; class Actinomycetes; order Streptosporangiales; family Streptosporangiaceae; genus Nonomuraea; species Nonomuraea rubra. The sequence goes on from NZ_JACHMI010000002.1 coordinate 51,700, forward strand.
ACGATCGCCCGGAACGTCTTTGACGTGCTGCAAGACCCGGCGATCACCGGCCCGATCGCGCGGCGGATCATCTACACCCGTGGCGCTCCCACGGCGAACATCCTCGGGCGACGCATTGAGATCATCTCGTCGAACGACGCCCGGTCGGAGAACCGGCTGCGAGGCATGACCTGTGCTGGTGCTTACGTCGATGAGATCACGCTGATCGAGCGGGAGTTCTGGGACCAGCTCTTGGCCCGGCTCAGCGTCACGGGCGCCAAACTGTTCGGGACCACGAATCCCGATGCTCCGAACCACTGGTTGAAGCGCCAGTTCCTTGACCGCAAGTACGAGCTTGACCTGCGGCATTGGCACTTCAGGTTGGACGACAACACCGCGTTGGACCCGGCGTACGTCAAGGCGCTCAAGGCTGAGTACACCGGGCTCTGGTTCAAGAGATTCATCTTGGGCCAGTGGGTCATGGCCGAGGGCGCGATCTACGACATGTTCGACCCGGACCGGCACGTCGTGGACATCCTGCCGCCCATGGAGCGATGGCTGGCCTGCGGCGTTGACTATGGCACCGTCAATCCGTTCGATGCCATCCTCATCGGCGTATCCACTCCGGACGACACTGGCCAGCGGCGCATCTATCTCGCCAGCGAGTTCCGCTGGGACTCCCGCGCCGAGCGGAAGCAACTCACCGACGCCGAGTACAGCCTGAAGCTCGGGGCGTGGCTGGACAACATCCCCGACACCTACGGCCCCGGCACCCGCGGGGTACGGCCGCAGTGGGTCGTGGTGGATCCATCCGCCGCGTCGTTCATCACGCAACTCCAGCGCGACGGCTTCACCCCGACCATGGGCGACAACTCCGTCAACGACGGCATCCGCACCGTCAGCAATCTGCTCGGCGCTGACCACCTGCGGATCCACCGCTCGGTGTCCGGGTTCCTCGACGAGGTCGGCTCGTACGCGTGGGACGACAAGAAGGCCGAGAAAGGCGACGACGTGCCCGTGAAGGTGGATGACCACGCGTTGGACGCTGTCCGGTACGGCCTGCACACCACGCAAGCGGCCTGGCTGCCGCTGCTGCAGCCGGTCTACTGACCATGAACGCGCACCCCCGTTCTGTGGCGGGCTGAGGGGTGCGTTGCTCCGCACGTCCACCCGCGTGTGTCGAGCACCTGGCGCGGTCCCGGTCCCGTAGTTGAGGGGCTACCAGGCTGGGGCCGCGCCTACGCCACACCGTGTGTTTCACCACGTCAGGGCCATCCGCACCGGGTGGCCCTTCTGCATGTCCGGGAGGGCATCATGCGGGAGACCGCGCGACTGACCGAGGGAAGCCACCTGGCGGCCGGCCTGGGCCGCCACGACACCGCGCGGTGGCGCTGCACCTGGCGACTGGAGAAGTTCCACGGCGACGACACCGGCCCGGACGCCGTGCCGTTCGAGGTGATCGAGCGTGAGGGCAACGCGCTGATGTACGGCGGGGTGTCCGCGCTGTGGCACCGTCTCACCGGCGGCAGCGCGGTGGCCGCGTTCGACGCGACCAACGCGAGGATCGGTGTGGGCGACGGCACCGCCGCGGCGGACCCGCTGCAGACCGACCTGCAGGGCCCGAACAAGGTCCGCAAGGGCATGGACGCCGGCTACCCGCAGCACACGGACAGCACCGGCGCCGCCGCCAACACGGTCACCTTCAGGGCGACGTTCTCCACGGCCGAAGCGAACTTCGCCTGGGCCGAGTGGGGCGTGTTCAACGGCGCGTCCGGCGGGCGGATGCTCAACCGCAAGGTGGAGGCCCTCGGCACGAAGACGTCCGCCGCGTCCTGGGTGTTCACGGTGCAGCTCTCCCTGACCTGAGCCACGCGACTGCCTGACGGGGAGGGGGCGCGGTGGCGACCATCCTGGAGGACTTCGAGGACGACACCTTCGCCCTCACCATCGAGGGCGATTGGGCGCGGGACAACGAGTTCGCTGCCCTCGGCACGTCGTGGTCTTTGAAAAGCGCCGACATCGGCGGAGAAGCCACGACGGAGGTCGTTGTCACCGTCCCGGGTGGGGCGACATCCCTGAGCTTCTACTACAAGGTGTCGTCCGAGCTCGACTACGACGAGTTCCACGTCTTGATCGACGACGTGGAAGTGCTCCTCAACTCCGGCGAGGTGGACTGGACTGAGGCCACGTTCACCCTGACCGGCGCGTCGCAGGTGACCTTCCTCTACACCAAGGACGACTCGGTAGACAGAGGGCGGGACGCTGCCTGGATCGACCAAATCCAGTTCACTGTCCCCGGCGAGACCAAGAGCGCCACCGACATCGGCGCGGTGCTGACCGAGACGGCTGCGGTCGCCCACGTGCCGGAGGTCGCCAAGGCCAGCAGTGACAGCGGGCGTTTGGTCGAGGCGCGCTGGGTGGGTGAGCCGCCAGCGGCCGGTACACCGCCGACGATCCGCTCAACCTCAACGGGCACGTCGGGCTCGTCGAGCTACAACGTCACTGCGCCGGCCGGGGTCGCAGCGAATGATGTGCTGATCGGGATCCAAGCGGCGGACCGGGGGTCCACCGCAAACATGACGACCCCGAGCGGCGGCAGCGCGTGGCAACCGCTGGACTCGCTGGACGGGACCAGCGAACTCGGCGTCATTCAGGCGATCCGAGTGTGGTGGAAGCGTGCGGGGTCGTCCGAACCGACCGCGTACGTCTTCTCCCAGGGCAGTGGCTCGGACGGCACCTGCCTGATCGTGGCCATCAAGGACGCATCGCTGACGGCGACACCCAAGATCGTCCGCTCGACGGACGGCACCGGGCTGAACATCACAACGCCAGGCATCACCCCGGACTCGGGAAGCAACGTTGAGGTCCGGCTGGTTGCGGCCTACGCGCTCGGCGCTGCCATGACCTTCACGACGCCGAATGGGCTGACACCGCTGACTCGCGTCCAGTCGCGGACCTACACCGTCTTGGCGGCGGCGGCTCGTGCGCTGCAGTCGAACGCGGCCACGTCGCCTGCTGACTTCGTGGCTTCGGTAGATGCGGTGGAGTGGCGGGCCGGCTACACCCTGGCCATCGCTCCGGCTGTCACCGGGCCTCCGCAGGTGACCAAGTCAGCGGCCGATGCGGGAGTGGTGGCGGAGTCGTCTGCGGTCACCGTCCTGCCGGACGGCATTCCCAAGGCGGCCAGCGACACCGGAACCCTGGCCGAGATGGCAGTGGCCACGGCCGGCATCACCTCGTTGGACGCGGCGACGCTGGCAGAAGCCGCCGTTCTTGCCACCGAGCAGGCCGGTGCTGATCAAGCGTCGCTGATCGAGTCGTCGATGCTGACGGTCGGCTGGTCCGGCACGGACCAAGCAGTATCAGCTGAAACTGCCCAGGTGGACGTCCAGGTGACGACCAGCGACAGCGGCACGCTGGCCGAGTCGGTAGCCATCGCCGAGACGATCGGCCCGATCTCCAGCGACCACGCAGTGCTGAACGAAGCTGCCGCGCTGGCGGTAGGGACGACAGCCGAGGACACCGGCGCGCTGACCGAGGTCTCAGACGTTGCCGTCCTCAAGCAGGCCAGCGACTTCGCGCAGCTCGTCGAGTCGGTCGAGGTGGGCCTGACATCGGCCGACAGCGCAACGCTCGTCGAGACGATGCAGGGCGCAGCGGGCATCGCTGCCAGCGACAGCGCCGTCATCGACGACGAGGCCGTGGTCGAGGCGCCGCGTGCCGCAACGGACTCGGCAGCTCTCGTTGAGACGGCCACGGTGACAAGCCTGGGCCGGGATATCACCGGGCTTGGCCCGATCTACCGCCGCTGGTCGGCGGGTTCCCCGTACCGCAGGTACACCGCTGGTGAGCCGCGCCGCGACTGGGGCGCGGGCTCACCGCGAACGTAGGGAGGACCGCCCCATGGAACCAATTTCCTCCCTTAGTCGGGAGTTCCTGTACATCCCCGTCAAGGGCCCGTCCGGCGGTGAAGGCGTCGAAGTCGCCTTCACCAAGGAGGACGGCAAGCCAGCCGAGACGGACTGGCACGCCGCGATGTGGGACAACCACAGCGCCGCCGGGGCTGACGCGAAGATCCTCGTCGGCCCCGGCGGTGACGGCGCGGTCGAGCTGCCTGAAGGCACCTACCGGGCGTGGGTCCGGGTGTCCGCCCTCGTCGAACAGCCAGTCCTACCCGGCGGCCTTGTCCCCGTCATCTGAGGAGACCCCATGCTTCGCAACCCAGCCACCGGCGACATTGTCCGCTACCGAGGCAAGCAGGGCCTCCACGCCGTGCGCGCCGCGATCGTTACGGCGGACACGATGACGCTCGACCCCGAGGGCGTCAGGATCGGTGCGCTGCCGCCGCTGGACGACGCATCCCACGTCCACCTGTGGGTGTTCACGCCCGGTCAGGTGGGCGGATTCCACGAGTACAACGTCGCGCCAGGCGACGCGCCAGGCACCTGGCACTGGCCGGTGACGGCCGGATGACCAGTCAGACGATCACCTGGCGACAAGCCGCGGCCCACGCCGCCGCAGTCCTGGAGCGCGCCGACTGCGAGCCCAACCCGGACATGGTCGAGGCCAAGGTCTCTATCGCGGAGGGCTGGACCAGCCTGGCCCTCGCCCTGTCGGAGATCGAACAGACATGAACAGGAGGGTGGCTGATGCCGCTTCCCGAGCGTAATCAGGAGTGGCCGCCGCCAGCGATCCGACAGGAGATGCGGCTCTACGACACTCACGGCGCCTGGTACGCCGGCGACCCGGACAAGCTGGCGCAGGTGTACGGCGGCAACCGGGCAGCGCCGATGGTGGGGATGGACCCGAAGGGCTGGGACCGGCCGATCAGCCGCATGGGCGGATACCTCGGGCGTGCAGTCCGCTACTTCTGGGGAACGCCCACACCGGCCGCGCAGTCACGAGCGACGAAGCTTCACATCCCGCTCGCCGCCGATATCGCCGCCACCAGCGCCGACCTGCTGTTCAGCGAGCCACCGACACTCAAGCTGAAGGGCAAGAAGGGGCAGCAGCGGCTCGACAGCGTGCTGCACGAGGCCGGCGTCTACGGCAGCCTCCTGGAGGCCGCAGAGCTGGCCGCCGCATACGGGGGCGTCTACCTGCGGGTCGGCTGGGACACGACGATGGCTGACCACCCGGTCGTGGACGCGTTGCCGCCGGACGCCGCCGTGCCCGAGTTCCACAACGGCCGGCTGAAGGCGGTGACGTTCTGGCGGGTCGTCTACGAGGACGACCGGTCGGGCGAGGTGTGGCGGCACCTGGAGAAGCACGAGAAGGGCCGCGTCTTCCATGGCTTGTACCTGGGCGATGAGGATCACCTGGGCAGGCAGATGCCGTTGGAGGATCACCCGGCGACCGCCGAGTTCGCCGAGCTGGTGGACGAGGATGGCGGGTTCGACAGCGGGTTCGATCGTGGCCTGCTGGTTGAGTACATCCCGAACATGCGCCCGCACAGGATGATCCGGGGTACGGCGGTCGGCCGCAGTGACTATGCGGGCGTTGAGCCGTTGCTGGACGCGTTGGATGAGACGTGGACGTCTTGGATGCGGGACCTGCGGCTCGGTAAGGCGAGGATCATCGTCCCGGAGATCTACCTGACGACGGCCGGGCGCGGCCAGGCAGCGTCGTGGGATCCGGATCGGGAGATCTACAGTCCGTTGGGCGGCATGCTGCCGTCGCCGCAGAACCCCGGCAGCATGATCACCCTGAGCCAGTTCAAGATCCGGGTGCAAGAGCATGCGGAGACGTCGAAGCACCTGGTGGAGCAGATCGTTCGCGGTGCCGGGTATGCGCTGCAGTCGTTCGCTGAGGGTGGCAATGGCCAGGCCAAGACGGCGACCGAGATCCACATGGAGAAGCACCGGTCGTACTCGACGCGCGGCCGGAAAATCGGCTACTGGACACCGCGACTCGCGTGGCTGTCGGAGGCGATGCTGGCCGTCGATCACGCGGTGTTCGGGACGAAGGTCGTGGCTGAGCGGGCGACCGTGGAATGGCCGGACGGCGTCATGCCCGACCCCGAGAGCATGGGCCGCACGCTGGACATGCTGAACCGGGCGCAAGCCGTCAGCCTGGACACGAAGATCCGTTGGGTTCACCCCGACTGGGACGACGTCCAGGTCCAAGCTGAGAAGGAGCGGCTGCGCGACGAGCTCGGGCTGAACGTGCCGGACCCGGCAGCCCTGGGCGAGACGTGGATCCCTGACGCGAGCGGCGACGACTGATGACCATCACTCCAGCCGCTGCCATCGAGGAGGGTCTGGAGCAGGCGCGCAAGGTCGCCGCCATGTACGCCGACGCGGAGACGGCGCTGCTGGAGCGCATCGCCGCGCGGGTCGGCAAGGACCTTGACAACGACGATGGCGACGACTGGGCGGACAAGCGGCTCTCCGAGGTGACGCAGCTCCGGAAGGAAGCCGAAGCGATCGTCCGCCGGTTGCAGGCCGCGTCGAGAGCTGCCGCTGAGGCGGCGGTGCTGGAAACGTGGGCCGAAGGCATGGACGCCGCGGTGCGCGGTGCCGTGTTGCAGGTCCACGACCGGAAGGTCCGGAAGCGGCTGGCCAAGGTGCTGGAGGACGCGAAGAACCTCGGCGCGAGCCGGGGCATCAACGCCGGCCAGGGCGTTGCCGAGCTGGCCGCGCAGACCGTTCGTATGGTCACGTCGGTCCATGAGGGCGCGCTGCGGGCGGTGGACGACATCTTCCGCAACGTCGTCGCCGAGACTGCCAGCCGAGCGCTGATCGGCGCGGAGACTCGGCGGGAGGCGGCGCAGCGTGCGCTCGACCGGTTCACGGCCGAGGGCATCAAGGGGTTCACTGACTCGGCCAACCCGCCCCGGACCTGGAGCATGGCCAGCTACGCCGAGATGGCTATGCGGACGGCCGTCGCTCGGGCGGCGGTGGACGGTCATCTGTCCACGCTGCGCGAGGCCGGGATCAACCTGGTCAGCGTGTCGCGGCTGCCGTACACGTGCGACCGATGCGCCCGCTGGGAGGGTGAGGTACTGGCCCTGTCCGGATCGGCGGGCACGCGCGTGGAGGAGAACCCAGCCACGGGCGTGCAGGTGTTCGTGCAGGTCGCGGGGACGGTCGCGGAGGCCCGGTTGGCGGGCCTGCTGCACCCGAACTGCGGGCACAGCCTGAACGCCTACCTGCCTGGAGTGTCGAGGCCGGCGCCCGTTGTGCAGTCGAAGACCACCTACAAGGAGTCGCAGCGGCAGCGCTACCTGGAGCGGAAGGTCCGCGAGACCAAGCGGCGCGCGGCGGTTGCGCTCGACGACGACGCCCGCGCGAAGGCGGATGCGAAGACGGCCGCCTACCAGCAGCAGCTCAAGGAGCTGACGAAGGCGACAGGGCTGCGACGCAGAACCGATCGGGAGAGGGCCGACGCCCCGTCTGCGGACCTGGATGAGCTGACCGACCGGGAACTCGCCGACCTGGCCAGCAAGTTCAGCCACGACGAGCAGGCGCTGGCCCGGCTTGAGCAGGAGATGAGCCGCCGCGACGAGGCCGACGCGGCGGCTGCGCGGGCAGCCGGCCCGGCTGCGCAGGACGACCCGATCGCCGCGTTGTCGGAGATCAACGACCTGGGCGACCTGACCGACGACCACGTGTTGGCGCTGATGGAGCGGTACCGCGACGACGAGCAGGGCATGGCCCGCGCGCTCGACGAGCTGGACCGCATCGAGAGGCAGACTCGCGCGCGTGAGAACTGGTCGTGGAACTGGCGCGAGGAGGAGACCGACGCCGACCGGGCGATTTCGGACCTCATCGCGTCGGGCCGCTACTCCTACATGGACGCGTACGCCGAGGTGCACGGGCTGGACCCGGCCGAGCTGGACCGTCAGGAGCGGCGGGCCCTGCTGGAGGCGGACCGCCGGCCGGGCGAGGACATCGATCAGACGGTGCGCCGCCTGTACGCCGAATGGCTCGACCAGGCGTACGAGCGGGCCGAGGCCGACACGAACGGCTTCCTGCTGAACGCCGAAGGGCGTGCGGCCGGGATCAACGAGCGGTCGCTGTTCTCCGGGCCGGCCGCGCGCGCCAGGAAGTACGCCAGCGAGGAGCTGCTGCGCTGGTGGGCGAACAACGCGCGGCTCACCCTCACAGAGTTCCGCGCGCAGTGGCTCGGGCGGGAGTCCGACCGGCGGGCGGCCGAGCAGATCCGAGCGGGCGGCGCCGGGAGGGAGTTCGGAGTATGACCATTTCCGAGACTGACCGCAGAGCGGCCGTGACGTTCGGTCGTCTGGCTGGCGAGCGCGGCATGCCGGTCACCGTCTGCCCGTACCCGGTGCGGGGCGATGACCGGGCGCGTGCGCTGCGGCTGCTGTGGATGCGCACGTACGCGCGGCACACCTCGGGCGCATAGACGCGCCCTTCTTCGGTCCGCCAGGCGCGGGCCTTTCCCATGTTCCGACGACACGCTCCAGGAGGGCGATCTCGTCATGCCTGAAAACACTGTGCCGACCACCGACGACAGCGGCGAAGGCCAGCCGCAGCAGGAGCAGAACCCTCCGGCTGGGGCCGGGGTCACGCCGTCCGAGCCGCCGGCGGCGGACGAGGCGGGGGTCAACCCCGACGCCAAGCGCGTGGACCAGCTCCCGACGTGGGCGCAGAAGCTCATCAAGGACACCCGCGCGGAGGCGGCCGACTGGCGGTCCAAGCTGAAGGACGCGCAGAAGACCGCCGACGAGGCGACCGCCAAGCAGGGGCCGTCTCCGGAGGAGATCACCGAGAAGGTGAAGACGGATTTCGCTCAGCAGATCGCCAAGGCGTTGGGCCTGGCGGCTGAGGAGGAGACGCCGATCGACCCGCAGAAGGTGATCGAGACTCTGACGGCCGAGCGGGACACCACGGCGAAGGAGCGCGACTCGGAGAGGGAACGGCACCGCCGTGCCTTGATCGAGCTGGCGGTGCACCGCGCCAGTCAGAAGGTCGGTGCGGACCCGGACGCCCTGCTCGATTCCAGGTCGTTTCTCAAGGCGGTCCGGGACATGGACCCGGACGCCGACGACTTCTCCACCAGCCTGACGGAGACGATCCAGACGGCGGTGGAGAACAACCCGAAGTTCAAGGCGGCCACCCAGGCGGGGCCGCCCGCGCGCTCGGGGGGCGAGTTCACCGGCGGGCCTGGTGAGCGAGCGCCGAGTTCCGAGCCCTCCATTGACGAGTTCCGCGCCAGGCGTAAGAAGCGCGCCTCGTCCTAGTCGCTGATTGCGGGACCGCAATTAGCTCTCCAAAGAGGTGAAAGGCCCGAATGGCTAACACTTTCCTGACCCCGAGCATTATCGCCAAGGCGGCGCTGGCCACGCTGTACGAGACCTGCGTCATGGCCCAGCTTGTCCACCGCGATTATGAGCAGGAGTTCGTCTCCCGCGTGGGCGACACGATCTCCGTGCGGAAGCCCGCCGTGTTCCAGGCGAACGAGTTCGACCGGGCGACCGGCATCCAGATCCAGAACGCGTCCGAGGGCAGCGTGCCGATCACGCTGAACCACTTCGCCGACGTGAGCTTCAGCGTCACCGCCGAGGAGCTGACGCTGGAGATCGAGGACTTCGGCACGCAGCTCCTCAACCCCGCGATGGAGGCGATCTCGCAGAAGATCGACAGGGACATTCTGAGCCTCAGGAACGACATCGTGCAGCGCGTGGGCGTCCCGGGCACGACTCCCACGGGCCTCACCGGCGAGGTGATCCACCCGTACGACGACCCGAAGACGGCGATCGACGCCAGGCGCGTGCTCAACCAGCGGAACGTCCCGGCGGCGGATAGGCATCTGGTGATCGGCCCGGAGATCGAGGCGCTCTGGCTGTCGGATCCGCTGTTCCACCAGGCCGACGTCAGGGGCGACACGGACGGTCTCCGCGAGGCTTCGCTGGGCAGGCGAGTCTTCGGTCACGATGCCTACCAGACCCAGAACATCGACGCGCCCACGGGCACGCCGACGACTGGCCAGCCGAACACCGAGATCGGAGTGGCTTTCCATAGGACCGCTTTCGCGTTGGTGACTAGGCCCTTGGTCCTTCCGCAGGGCGCGGCCAACGCCGCCGTGGAGAGCTACAAGGGCTTCGGCGTCCGCGTGGTGATGGACTACGACATCTCGAAGAAGCAGGACATCGTGTCGGTGGACTGCCTCTACGGCGTCAAGACTCTCGACGCCAACAGGGCTGTGCTGATCCACGGGGTCGCGGCGTGACCGGCTGGGCCCGATTCGGTGACGTCATCTTCCCGCTGTCGTCCGTGACCAGTATCTCGGTCAAGCCCACGACCGGCGGCAAGTACTACGTCGAGGTGGACCGCTACGTGGGCAACTACCTGGTCACGAACCAGACTCCCGCGATCGACACCAAGGCGGAGGCCACTCAGACGGCCGAGCGGATCGCGCACGGTCTCTACTGGGAGGCCGCGTGACGTTCATCTACCGCAACGCCAACACTGGGCAGGTGGTCCCGCTTGAACAGCGAGACCCCTGCCTGGACATGTTGGACAACTGGCGGATCGTCGGCGGGCCCGAGCCCGCCGACGCGTCCGGTCCGGCTTCGGCCGGGCCGGTCCGCCCGTCCGAGCACGACAACAAGGCGGCATGGGTCGAGTACGCGGTCGCGCGCGGCATGTCCGAGAGCGACGCCAAGGCGCTGAGTAAGGCGGCCTTGATCGAGGAGTTCGGGGAGGACGACGATGGCGAGGACTGATCTGGCCGTCCGGCCCATGCCGCGCATCGGCGTTGCGCTCGGCGTCGGCCTGGTCGCGGCCAACGTGGACGGCAACGCCTTCGACCACACCGACCGGCGCATGCTGCTGATCAAGAACAGCAACGGCGCGCCCGCGACGGTGACCGTGCAGATCCCGGCGACGGTCGAGGGCCAGGACGTGGAGGACCTGCCGGTCACCATCCCGGCCAACGACAGCGTGCTGCTGCCGCCGTTCAGCGCGGTGTACCGGCAGGAGAACGGCAAGGTGTACATCGACTACGCGGCCCCGGCTGGCCTCACGGTCGGCGTGCTCGAACAGCCGGTGTAGCCATGGCGTACGCAACCGCTGCCGACTACACGGCATACAGCGGCCAGGCCGCGCCGCCCGACGACATCGACCGGAGGTTGGAGCGCGCGTCCGAGCGCATCGACGAGATGCTGTTCGCCTCGATCTACCCGACCGACGACGCTGGCCTGCCCACCCGGCCGGAAGACGTCGAGGCGATGAAACGGGCGACGTGCGCGCAGGTCGCGTGGACGATCGCCACGGGCGATGAGTTCGGCGTGGCTGCGGCGTTCAAGTCGGTGTCGATCGGCTCGGTCCGGCTGGACCGTGGAGGCTCCGGAGACGCGCCGCCCCCGCGGTACTCACCGGACGCCTCCTCGATCCTGCAGCGGGCCGGCCTGCTGCCCGGCTACATCCTCGACGGGAGCGTGTGGTGATGCTGCCCGAATGGCTGCTGCGCCACAAGGCGACCATCGAGCCGTTCCAAGGCGACGGCGCGTACGGCCCCGTGTTCGGGGACGCGTTCGAGGCCCGCTGTCTCGTGGACGACGAGCGGCGCCTGGTGCGCGACGCCCAGGGCGCCGAGGTCGTCTCCGACACGACCGTGTTCTTCCCTCCGGGCACCACCTGCCCGGAGGGCAGCAGGGTCACCGTCAACGGGCGGCAGACCACCGTCATCACGTCCTTCGCCCGCGACGGTGGCGGGCTGCCGACCCCGGATCACGTTGAGGTGGTGTGTCGCTGATGGTCAACGCCAAGTTCAACGCGAAGATCAACGGTGAGGAGATCACCGCAGAGATGCGGCGCGCGGCCGCGCGCGGTCTGCGCCTCGCGACCGAGCACGTGCTGTCAGTGTCCAATCAGCGGGTGCCGCACGACGTGGGCGACCTGGAGCGATCGGGCGCGGCTGTCGTTGACCGAGAGGACCTGGTCGGCGTCATCTCGTACGACACCCCATACGCGCGTACCCAGCACGAGAACCTGGACTACCAGCACAAGCCGGGGCGCACAGCGAAGTTCCTGGAGCTCGCGCTCCGCGAGGAAGCCGAGACGGTCAAGCTGATGCTCGCCCGGCAGCTCCAGCAGGTGTTCAAGTGAGCGGCTGGACGCGCGACCTGCTGACAGGGTTCGCGGTCCTGCTCGGCGAAGCCGACGTGGCGACCTGGAACCCGAACGGCATCTACACCGACAACCAGACGGCCCTCACGATCGGTGGCCTCCCGGCCAAGCCAGACACAGCGATTGCGCTCGCCGTGTACGGCGTAGGCCAGGCCGGCGACGACGTTGAACAGCCGGACTCGGCCGTGCAGATGCAGGCCCGATTCCGGGCCAAGACGGACCCCCGGGTTGTGGACGACCTGGCGGACGGCGTGTTCGACGCGATTCATGGCCTGGCCAACGTGACGCTCTCGACAGGCGTGCACGTGCTGCTCGCTCGGCGGACGCTCGTCGCCCCGCTCGGCCGCGACTCCAGCGGCCGGTGGGAGCGGGCCGACTCCTTCGACCTGATGGTCCATCGGCCGTCGCCGCACCGCGACGTCTGATCCCACCTTTCACTGCTGATTGCGGTACCGCAATCAGTGCTTTGACGTGCCCATTTAAGGAGTGAACATGGCGCTGCGAAGCCTGCTCGCTAAGGACTGGAAGCTCGACGTGGCGACCGGTGCCGACCCGGAGAACCCGACCTGGCTCCCCGTGCGGGGCCTGACGTCGTTCCAGGAGACCACCGACGACAACACCGAAGAGGACTCGGACTTCGACGACGAGGAGGGCTGGGGCTCCTCCGTCGTGACCGGCCGGACGTGGCAGATCGAGGCCGAGGGCCGCCGAAAGCGGACCGACGCCGCGGTGTTCACCGCCGACCCGGGCCAGGAGGCCATCCGGAAGGCGGCCCGCAAGGTCGGGTTCGAGGCCAACATCAAGGTGAGGTGGTACCGGCGGGACGGCGCGAACGACGCCTACGAGGGCACCTGCACCGTCTCCGAGTTCACCAAGGGCGGTTCGGTGACCGACCTGGAGCCGTTCAACTTCACGCTGCTCGGCCAGGGCGCCCCGGTCGAGATCACGAACCCGGTGGCCACCCCGTGACCCAGTTCCAGGACCTCGACGAGTTCTTCGACGACACCTTGCCGCTCCCGGTGGGCGGGAAGTGGTACCGCATCCCCGCCCCCGACGCCGAGGTCGGCCTGCTGTGCCAGCGGCTCATGCACGCCAGCATGGCCGCCGAGCAGGGCGAGACGGTGGACGACCCCAAGCTCAACGAGCTGGCCGAGGTTGTTCTGTCCGATGACGAGGAGCGCGACCTGTACCAGCGCATCCTCGGGCCGGTGTGGCACGAGCTGCGCACGGACGGCGTGTCGTGGCCGAAGGTCCAGCACGTCGGCGCGACCGCGCTGGTGTGGGTCGCGGCCGGTAAGGAAGCAGCCGCGAAAATCTGGGCCTCGGGCGGCGTGGGGGAAGCCCCGGCCCCGAACCGGGCGACTCGTCGGGCGACGGCAGCGGCGGCGACATCGACCCGATCTCGGGGCTCCGCGACTACTACGACCCGGACGACGGCCTCTCGGTCTCGCAAGGCCGCACCGTCTCGTGGCAAGACATCCTGACCCGCTGGGCGCTCGTCGAGCCCGACCTGCACGAGGTGTACGGCATCGACGTCGGCGAGCCCGGCGTGCTGCGCACCCGCTCGTGGAGGTGGCTGCGGACGCGCGTGCATGGGCTGCTGACGTGTGACTCTCGCCTGGCCCGTGCCTTGGACCCGGGCGAGGGACGGCAGTGAGGCGGGTCCTCGACGCGTTCTGCGGCGTAGGCGGGGCGGCGCGCGGCTACCAGCGCGCGGGGTTCCACGTCGTCGGCGTGGACGTCCGGCCGATGCCCCGGTACTGCGGGGACGAGTTCGTGCGCGGCAACGCGATCGAGTTCATCGCCCGGTACGGCCACGAGTTCGACTTCATCCACGCGTCGCCGCCGTGCCAGGCGCACACGACGCTGACGCTCGGCACGAACCACGGTCGCGCCTATCCGGACCTGATCGCGGTGACACGGCGGGTGCTGCGGGGGACCGGCCGGCCGTGGGTGATCGAGAACGTCCCAGCCGCGCCCATCCGCCGGGACCTGATGCTGTGCGGAGCCATGTTCCCGGAGCTGGCGGTGCTGCGGCACCGCTGGTTCGAGTTCGGCGGCGTCCGCGTCGCCCAGCCCGAGCATCCGAAGCACCGCGGCCGCGTCGCCGGCTATCGGCATGGCGACTGGCACGAGGGCCCGTACGTCGCGGTGTACGGCAAGGGCGGGGGCAAGGGGCCGACGTCGCTGTGGCAGCAGGCCATGGGCATCGACTGGCCCGCCGCCCGGCGGGAGATCCGGCAGGCGATCCCCCCGGCGTACACCGAGCTGATCGGGCGGGCTGTCCACGCGCAGCTTCCGGCCGCTGACTTCACCCCATTCAAGACCCACAGGAGGTGAGACCCGGTGACGCTGAACGTTGGCGAACTCTTCGCGACCATCGACGTGAAGGACCGGGGCACGAGCAAGGTCAACCGGTTCATGACCTTCATGCGCGACGCCGCGAAGAAGCTCGACCTCGACGCGGGCAAGCTCGCCAAGTCGGCCGGCTCGGTGGGTGTCAAGGCCACAGCTACGGCGCTCCAGGTGTCCTCCATGGCAGCTTCGATGGCCGCCGCCGCGCAGGGCGCGGTCGGTCTGGTCGCGGCCCTGGCTCCGGCGGCGGGTATCGTCGCTGCTCTGCCGGGCGCGATCGCTCTCGGGCAGGCGGCGCTGGCCACTCTCAAGATCGCCTTGGCTGGCGTGGGCGACGCTTTCTCCGCCGCACTGGGCGACGACCCGAAGAAGTTCGAGGAAAGCCTGGCGGGGCTCTCACCTGCGGCGCAGGCCGCCGCGCGCGAGCTGCACTCGGTCAAGCCCGCGATCGACGGGCTGCGGTCCGCCGTCCAGGACGCCTTCTTCGCGCCGCTGGCCGGCCAGATCCGAGCTGTAGCGGACGCCGTGGTCGGGCCGCTGGCCAGTGGGATGCAGGGCGTGGCGCGGGAGTTCGGTCTCGCCGGTGCGGAGGCGGCGCGGTTCGCCTCCTCCTCGGCGACGGTGGCGGCCATCTCGTCCATCTTCGGATCGCTGCGTTCGGCGGTCGCTGCACTGCAGCCCGCCATCCAGCCCGTGCTGGCTGGCTTTCGTGACATCGCTGTGGTGGGCGCGTCCTTTTCGTCGGGGCTGGTTCCCGGCATCGCGTCGGCGGCTCAGCGGTTCGGAGAGTTCCTGTCCAATGCCGCTAACAGCGGTACCGCTCTTAGCTGGATGCAGGGCGCGGTGGACGTGTTCAAGCAGCTCGGACAGGTCGGCGGTGACGTGATCGGCATCGTCAAGTCGATCTTCTCGGCGATGTCCTCGGGCGGGTCCGGGGCGCTGGGCGTGGTTGGCCAGCTTCTTGATCAGCTCAACGCCTTCTTGGCGAGCGCTCAGGGCCAGCAGGCGCTCGTGGCGATCTTCACTGCGTTGTCGCAGGTCGGAAGCGCCTTGATGCCGATCTTCCGGGCGCTCGGTGGCGCGCTGGCGCAGGTGGCGCCGCACATCGGTGCCATCGCGACGGCGCTGGGTCCGGGGCTTGCCGCCGCGGTGTCCGCGCTCGGGCCAGCCTTGGCGGCCTTGGGTCCTGGGCTGACCATGGTCGCCCAGATGCTCGCACAGGCGTTCGCATCGCCGGAGCTGCAGTCCGGGCTGCTCATGCTCGGTCAGGGGCTCTCTGCCGCGCTCTCCGCACTCGCTCCTTTGCTGCCAGCGGTAGCGCAGTTGGCAGGCATCGTGGGCCAGGTCCTCGGCATTGCGCTGAGTAATCTCTCGGCTGCGCTCGGTCCGGTGATCAGTGCCTTGTCGAGTGCCCTGCAACCTGCCCTCGCGTCCATTTCGTCCGCTTTTGCCCAACTCGGGCCTGCGATGCAGCCCATTTATGCAGCTTTCGGTCAGATAGCGGGCGCAATTGTGCAATCCGTGCTGCCGCCGATCCTGCAGCTAGTCCCTTCGCTGCTAAATGGGCTAGTTCCTGCCTTTGTCGAACTGATCAATGCCGTTAATCCGCTTATTCCGCTTTTGACCGATTTGCTGGTCATGGCGATCAAGGACATCCTGCCTGCGGTCGTGCCCGTCATCCCGATCGTGACTCAACTCGGAGTCGCCTTCGTGCAGATGGGCGCCAAGGTGGCCCAGATCGTCGCGCAGATCAAGCCCGCCATCGAGGCCGGAGTCGCGATCTTCCGCTGGATGTACAACATCCTCGTCGGCAATTCGATCATCCCCGACATGGTCAACGCCATCGGCACGTGGATCGGCACGAAGCTCATCGGCTGGTTCTCGGCGCTGCCAGGCAAGATCAAAAACGCGATGTCGTCCATAGGCCCGACCATGGCAGGCATTGCCCAGGACGTGGTCTCAGGCTTCTGGAACAAACTCCAGTCGCTGGCCAGCGGGCTGTACAACAACGTCCGCAACTTCTTCTCCAACATCGTCAAGAGCGCCAAGGACGCCCTCGGCATCAAGTCGCCGTCGAAGGTGTTCGCCCAGATCGGAGCCTTCATGATGCAAGGCATGTCGATCGGCGTGGACAAGGCCCGCGGGGTCGTCATGTCGTCGCTGAAGAAGGTGGCCACGCTGGCGACGCGGACTGCGATGCCGGACCTGTCGGTGCCGGGTGTGACCGTCCCGGACGGGATCGGCAGTGGGCGCGCCATGTCGCGGACGGTGGTCAACGTGACGAACCACTACCCGCAGGCGGAGCCGACCTCCGTGACCGTGAACCGGTCGCTCCAGTACGTCGGCGCGATGGGAGTGATCTGACATGCCGAGCTACTCACTCGACGGCGTGCCGCTGGACCACCCGGCCGGCTGCTGGCGAACAAAGAAGGGGACGCAGAGGCGGCCCTTGCCTGGCGCGCGGGCCGTGAAGGTCAGCGTGCCGGGCTGGCACGGGGACATCCCGGTCGTCGGCCTCGACCTGGAGGCCACGACGTTCGGCCTGACGTTCAAGGTCACGTCGGCCACTCCTTCGGGGGCGGACGGCGGCTACGAGCAGATGGAGCGCAACCTGGAGGCGCTGTCGGCGTTGCTCGGGACGCGTCACCGGCTGATGAAGCTGCGCTATCAGGCGGGTTCGCTGGTCCGTGTCGCCGACGTGCAGATCACGGCCGCCAGCGAGCCGGAGGTCAACACCGGCGCTGCGACCGCCCGGCTCACGGCTGTGGTCGAGGTGCCGGGCGCGCTGTGGCGGGACGAATCCGAGTCCACCTGGGCGGGTGAGCCCAACCAGCTCGCCCAGCCGGTTACCCCGCTCGCGGGCGCGACCGGCCCCATCGTGGATGCGGTGCTGCGCTTCACAGGGCCGGCCGTGCAGCCGTCGATCGGGGACGTCGCTACGGGCGGTTGGGTGCTGCGTCCGGGCGGGCTGCTGGCGGGGGAGAGGCTGCTGATCGACTGCGGCCGGATGCAGGCCGCGGTCGTCACCGACGATACGTGGGAGCTGACCGCCGGGGACGACGTGACGGGGCAGATCGACGCGATCGGCCCCGGCTCGCAGTTCCGGTGGCTGCACCTCACTCCAAGCGTGGCGGTGGCCGATCCGTTCAGCCGTGCCGTGCTGGTCTCGACCTCGGCGACGAGCACCGACGCCTCGTCCAAGGTGGAGATCAGGGCTCGCCGCTCCTACCTGTAGGGGCCAATGTGGTGCACAGGACTGGTAGAGCGTTGGGATGCTACGGGATCGGCATGGATCTGTAATCCATCCAATCCATCCAATCCATCCACGGATGGATTGGATGGATTGGATGAAGAATTTCCTCGCAGGATGGAAAGAAGGAAAGAAAGAAAAGCCGTATGAAGATTCCATCCATGGATGGAAGGATGGAGTCCCGGATGGAACGAAACTCCGCGCGAACGGTGGGATGTCGCGTACTCTGGCGGCTGCTCCAACGGCGGGCGGAGTTGCTAGACTGATTGCGCTCAGATGGCAGCTGTTCCGTGGCTGCGTCGCGAGCTGGGGTGACCCCGCCCCTGGCCGCCAAACCGTAGAGCGGGGCCCATCGGACCAGCCAGTGCGATGCCTAGCTAGGCCCGATCCCCTTAAGAAGGTCAAGCAGGGCGATCAGGAGTTGGATCATCAATAACCACTCCTGGTCGTCCGGCTCGCCTGATCCCACTGCTTGCATTCATTCCTCCATCCGGGCCGATCCGCCTTGGGTGGGGCCGCGGCCCGCTCGGCCGCCCCGCGAGACACCCATGTGGACTGGTCCACTTGGGTCTCCCGCAGCACGGCCGCGCGACATATGGAGGAACGCGAAGCGTGAGCTATGAACCGTTAGTCTAGCGCGCCTTAAAGCGCTGCATGCCATTCTTTGCGGCTGTAGGAAACAGTAGGGAACGGGGCGTACTTCTGCGGTTTCTCCGCCTTCTGCAGGTCAGCCGTTGAGGCCGACACATTTACGACACGTTATGGCCTCGTCGAATGTTTCCAAGGTTGGGCCAACAAGGAGGCGGGCCGGTGTCGTTCGACCTCCGACTTGTCGCTTTTGCCCCATTCGGTGACCGGCTCGGCGTGCTCCCGCACCCGCTGTCGGTCGAGGCTGGCTGGCCGCTCAATGACGTGCCATCGCTGAAGCTCAGCTACACCACGGCGGCGATCGGTGCTGCCCTGCTTGACCAGCCGTGCGAAATCGGCGTCGAGTGGAGCATCGACGGCACCGTGTGGACCGAAGCCGTGGACGCGCGGTTCCTGCGCATCAAGCGCCGTGGCGACGTCTCCGACACGACCGGGCTGGCCAGTTTCGAGCTGCCGGGCTTCGTGTGGATGCTCCGCAAGATCGTGCTCCATCCCGGTGTGGCACCGCTGGTGGACGGCAAGAGGCCGTTCCTCAGCGCGACGGCGGGCGAGATCCTGCAGACGTTCATCGCAGAGGCCAAAGGCCGGGGCGCGGTGCCGGGCCTGCAATGGGACTTCACCCCGGAGGAGGACAGCGCGGGCCAGGCGTGGGACAAGGTCATCACGATCTACTACCAGCCAGGTATCGACGCGCTGACGGCGCTGCAGAACCTAGCTGAACAGGGCGTGTGCGACTTCCGCACGTCCGGCCGTACGGTGCAGGTGTTCAACGCCGACACAACGATGGCCGACGACCTGGCGTCCGGGCCCAGTCCGGTGGACCTGCGGTACGGGCGCGACGTCGCCGAAGCGCCTGACGAGGGCACGCTGGAGGATACGGCGTCGTCGGTGCTCGTCCTCGGCGACAACGGGCTCGTCAAGACGTACACCAACCCCGCCGCCGTCCAGCCGTGGGGGCCCTGGGAACAGTACGTCGGCGCGGGCGGCGTCTCCGACGAGGGCACCGCGACGATCCTCGCGCAGTCCGCGCTCGAGCGCGCCGCTGCAGAGCGGGTACAGCGCACTCGGGGCATCGTCTTGTACGGGGCGCGCTGGCTGCCGCTGAAGGACTACCGGCCTGGTGACCGGGTGCTCGCGCCCGGGGACGGCGGGGTGTTGGAGTCGCTGCGGGTCCGGCAGGTGACGTTGGCCCGCAACTCGACGGGCGTGCTCGGCGGGTCGCTGGTGCTGCATGACCGGTTCCTCGAACGGGACATCCGCCTGGCCCGGCGGACAGCCGGGATCGTCGGCGGTTCGACGGCGGACGGAGGGTCCGGAGCTCGACCAGCTCCGGAAGCTCCCGAGCCGCGCACGCCGGCGACCCCGGCCGGGCTGGTCGTGAACCCGCTCGCGTACATCGACGAGCACGGCCTGCCGCACGGGCAGGTCACGGCCTCGTGGGGGGCGGTCACCTCCGACGTCGGCGGGGTCACGCTGTCCGTGGGCGGCTACGAGCTGTTCATGCGCGTCAACGAGACCGGCGCGCCATGGTTTCTCGTCACCTCGACCGAGGCGGGCGACACCACGGCGACGTACTCGCCGCTCGTCATTGGCGAGTCGTACGCCTTCAAGGTGCGGGCGGTGAACCTCGGCAAGGTCGGGACGTTCTCCGAACCGGTGGCGGTGACCATCCCCGACGATGACGAAGCGCCGCCGGTGCCGACCGCTCCGCAGCTCTCCACGCGTCTCGGCGTGGTCCGGGTGACGTGGAACGGGCTCGGCGTGGGCCCGGTGCCGATGCCGCCGGACTTCCTGCACGTCCGCGTGTGGATGCAGGACCCGCTCGCGCCCGGCTGGTCGGAGATTGGCGTTCTGGGGGAGGCCGGAGCGGTCCTCGTGCCGGGCCTTCCGTACGGCGCGGACCGGCAGTTCAGGTTCACGTCCATCGACCGGTCCGGCAACGAATCCGGCCCGTCCGTTTCGGCGACGATCGCTGCGGTGCAGCTTGTCCAGGGCGACGCCGCGAACGAGAGCATCACGACGGGCGCGCTGGTCGCGAACGCGGTCACCGCCGACAAGCTGGCCGCCGGGGCGGTCGAGGCCGAGCACATCACGGCCGGCGCGGTGGTGGCTGACGCTCTCGCCGCGGTGATCACGTTGTCCACGCGGGTCGTCGCGGGCAGCGTGTCCGGGGCGCGGGTCGAGCTCAACAGCTCGGGCCTGGTGGCGTTCAACGGCTCGGGGCAGCAGACCGCCAGCATCTCGGCGGCCAACGGAGCGGTGTCCATCGTGGGCCAGCTCGCATCCGGGGTGACGGGCGCGCGGATCGTGGTCAACCCGGCGGGCGCGGCCAACCCGGAGATCCGCTTTATCCCGGGCAGCGGGACGAACCAGTCGCGCATCTACAGCGACGGCTCCCGCTTCACCGAGGAGGCGACGCTGGTCATGGAGTCGGGCACCAACCAGGCGAGCACCGCGATGTGCCGCCTGACGCACGCGGCAGGGTTCTGGCAGGCGGCGATCCTGAACCCGTCGAATGGTGAGCAGCGCGGCGGTGCGGTGTCGGCGGTTGAGGGGCAGGCGTCGATCGGGTGGGTGCACCCGAGCCAGCAGGACCAACTTCTCGTGTTCGACCAGTCCGGGACGTTCCATCGGGGGACGTGGCTGTACGCCAACGACTCCGGCTTGATCATGCTGTCGGTCTCGGTGTCGAGGGGGGCCACCTACTACCAGGTGGCTCTCGGCTTCGCTTTCCCGACCGTGCCGAAGGTCACGTTCACGGCCGAGCAGACCACGACCATGCAACTCTTCAGCCGCACCAACAGCGACCTGTTCTTCTTCGACCCGTCCGCCGGGACCTCGCCGCCGGCGCGGACGTTCCACATCTGGGCCTGGAGGTGACATGGTGCCGGACGACTGGCAGGTCACGGAGGTGACCGACACGGCAGATGAGTCCGGGCGGGTCGAGGCGTGGGAGATCACGCTGACCCGGGCCGCCGATGGCGTCACGGTCGGGGTGTTCCTGCCGAAGATGGCGATCGAGTCTACAGCCGTGGCGTGCGCGCTGACCTCGACGGACGAGGTGATCGACGTGCTGATGCACCGCGCCGTCCATCCGATCTATGAGCCGAGCCTGCCCGAGACGAACCCGTGGCAGCTCAGCGGTGAGCAGGCCCGCGCCGCCGTGCTTGAACGAGTCGAGCGGTGCAAGCGCGACCACGCGACCGTCACGACAGCCGTGCCGAAGGCTCGTACGGCGGCCGCGCGGAAGGCGGCTGACGTGCTCGCCCCGCTGAAGTCGCACGTGCGGATAGACCCGGTGAAGGCCGCGGCCACGCGGCTGGAGCACCAGCGGGCGCTCTTGCGGGCGGACAGGTGACGCAGGACCTGGTGGTTGAGCCCGCGCGGATCATCGCCGTGCTGCGCCGCCGCATCGAGGAGCTGACGTATGAGAACGCCGTGCTGTCGGCGGCGGTGGACCAGCAGCGCGACGAGATCAACGAACTGAGGGGGGCCAGCGGTGCAGGTGATCATCCCAGGTAAGCCCGCGAAGTTCGCGCTACGGCTGGTGGCGCACGAGCCGAACGGAGATCGGCTGGGTGTGCTGCCTCACCACAGCGGTTTCGAGCTGGGCGACCCGCTGAACGACGTGCCCAGCCTCAAGGTGACCTACCCGGACGGGGGGCTGAACTCCGGCCTCATCGCTGGGCACTGCGAGGTCGCGGTGGAGTACGCGGCGAACGGCGGCGCCTGGGTCGAGCCGCCCAACGCGCGGTTCCTCCGGATCAAGCGGAGCGGCGACAGCACAGACCGCGCCGGTTCCCGATCTTACGATCTGCCGGGCTGGGCGTGGCTGTTGAGGAAGGTCGTGCTGTACCCCAACAGCGCAATGGTGGACGGCAAGCGCCAGTTCAACGCGGTCAGCGCCGGCGCGATCCTCGCGACGTTCATTCAGGAGGGCAAGGCGCGCGGCGCGTTGTCCGGTCTGACCTACCTCTTCTCCGACAGCCGCGACAGCGACAACAAGGAGTGGGACAGCACGCGGCGGCTGACGCTGGCGATCGAGCCGGGCAAGGACCTGCTCAGCGTCCTGATCAATCTGGGCGAGCAGGGCGTGATCGACTGGCGGATGCAGGGCCGCGAGCTGCAGGTGTTCAACCCGGACACGGTGCTCGGCACGGACCGCGCGTCCGGCCCTTCGCCGGTTGACCTGCGGCTTGGCCGTGACATCACCGAAGCTCCGGACACGGGGACGCTGGAGGACGCCGTGTCCGCCATCCTCATCGGCGGCGAAGCTGGCCTATCGGTGGAGGTGACCAACCCGGCCGCCGTCGCGCCGTGGGGCAGATGGGAGACCTACCAGTCGCAGAGCGGCGTCTCTGACGTCGGTACGGCGAGGCTGCTGGGCCAGAACGCGCTGGAGCGGGTCGGGCGGGAGCGGGTGCAGGTCACCCGCGGCCTGATGTTCGACCGTGCGCGGTGGCTGCCGTTCGAGCACTACCAGCCTGGGGACTACGTGCTCGCGCCGGGTGATGGCGGGGCGATGGAGTCGCTCCGTCTGCGGCAGATCACGTTGTCCGTGGACACGGGCGGCCAGGTCGGTGGCAACGTCGTCTTGAATGATCGCTTTCTGGAACGGGAGATCAGGCTGGCCAGGCAGGCGGCCGGGATCCTCGACGGTGGAGTGGGGTCGGGCGGTTCCGGTGGCGAGCCGGCTCCGGAGTCGAACAACCGGGTACCTGCCGCACCGCAGGGTCTCGTGGTGAACGCCATCACCTACATCGACGAGGCCGGGTACCCGCGAGGCCAGATCACCGCTGCCTGGGCTGCGGTCGTGGCCGACGTCGCCGGGGTGGCACTCAACATCGACGGCTACGAGCTGTTCGCCCGTGTCAACCAGACCGGCGCACCGTGGATGCAGATCGCGGTCAGCGACTCCAACACAACCGTGGCCTACTCGCCGCTGCAGGCCGGTAGCCAGTACGCGTTCAAGGTGCGCGCGACCTCGGCCGGAGTGAAGGGCGACTTTTCCTCCCAGATCGTCGTGGAGATCGAGGCCGACACGGAGCCGCCGCCGGTCCCGAGCGCGCCTCAGGTGTCCACTCGGCTGGGCGTGATCCACGTTGCGTGGGACGGCCTGGGCGTCGGCGCGGTGCCGATGCCCGCCGACTTCTTCTCAGTGAAGGTCTGGATGCAGGACCCGCTCGCGCCGGGCGCGGCCGTGGTCGGCCAGTTGGAGGCGGCCGGCTCGGTGGTGATCCCGGACCAGCCGTACGGCGCTGATCGGGAGCTGTGGCTGACGTCGATCGACCGCAGCGGCAACGAGTCGGCGGCCTCAACGCACACCGTCGTGGCGACGCAGCCGGTCGTAGACACGGACCTGATCGGGCGGATCGTCAACGGCGCGACCCACATCATCGACGGCACGATCCCAGCGGATGCGAAGGTCACAGCGGGCACGATCACGGGCCAGTTGATCCAGGCCGGGGCGATCCAGACCGGCCACCTGACGGCCAACGCGGTGACGGCCGACAAGGTACAGGCCGGGTCTATCCAGGCTGGGCACCTGGCTGCCGCCGCGATCACCGCTGACAAGCTGGCTGCCACGGCGATCGACGGTAAAACGATCACGGGTGCCTTCATCAGGACTGCCGCGACTGGGCGGCGACTTGAGCTAGCGCCACCTGGTGCGACGTATCCCGAGATCCGCTTCTACCCGACCTCGGGCGGGAATTACTCGCGGATCTACACCCGCGACGACGTGTACACCGGCGAAGCGACGCTCACGATCACCACCAGCCAGAACTCCGGAGGTGCGTACCGGGCGCAGATGCAGATGGGCGCTACCATGACGACCCTGGGCGTTATGGATGCGGCCGCGACATCGCAGCGTGGCGGATACCTGGAGATCGCCAACGACCACGCCGCCTACGGCTACTACGCTGGCGGCACCAACTCCCAGTGCTACATCTGGTTCGATGACTCGGGCCGGTGGCAGGTGCGCGGCCGGTACTGGGACAGCAACCTGGCCGATCCCTTCGATGCCATCCATGCAGGCTCGTGGACGGTCAGCGGGTCGGCGCAGTACTTCATTTACCCGTACGGGACCGTGGACATGGCGACCAACATGGGGCCTGTCGTTACGGTGCGCGACGGCCGCTCGGGTGGGCCGACGAACTGGGACAACCGTTATGCGGCCAAGCCGTGGGTCATCACGTGCTCAAGCACGTACGGGTTCCAGATCAACCTGGACGCCTCAGCCAGCTTCGCTTTCTACTTCTGGTGCCACCGCCACTGAACAGGGAGATCATGTGACGCCGAATGTCGTGCAGGCGTGGGACGCCGAGCTGGGATACTCGCACGTCCACCTGGCGAACCGCCCACCGGGAGGGCCGGTTGAGATTCCTTCGGGAACGACCGGGGGTGAACCGGTATGGGGTGTTTGGACGGTGAATCCTATTGGGCAGGAGGGCGTGTGGTTCATCCAGCATTCGATGCTGGAGTGGCGGTCGAGCGCGTACGGCATCGACCCGGACGATGTGGAGACGCTGCTGGACGTGTGCTTTCACGAGTGGTTCTTCCCGAACCCGAACGATCCCCTGATCGTGCACGATGAGGTGGCCACGCAGATCCTGCGTGAGACCAGGGACTTGCCCTCGGTGTGGACGCCGGGCGTGTCCGATGAGGCTCGCCGCGATGCGCACCTGGAGAAGATTCGCCTGGTGAAGGAGCGCGTGGCGCGGGTGGAGGCGGCGCCCAGGCAAGATCGGCAGGACGCTCTGCTCTTTGTCGGGTCCGCGCGCGTGGCACCGTCCGACCCGCTGGAGCCGATCAAGGCCCACACCCGGCTCGACCCCATTCGCGTTGCCGGGAAGAAGCAATACCTGGAGTGGCGGCGAGCAACGGCGGACGGGCCGGTCACGCCCACTTTCGAGCTCAAGCCGCCGGCGACGTTCAGAGGGATGGTGCCAGGGTGACCGAGGAGACGCCCAATCTCGCGCTGGCACTGTCGGAGCTACGGAGCGCCGTCGAGTTGGGGTTTGAGCGCACCAACGGGTCTACGGCGCTCATCTTGCAGCGCCTCGAATGGGTGGACGATCGTCACGCCGAGCTGGTGAAGAGGGTTGAGCAGAATCAGGCCGCCGCCGAGCTGCGATATGTCGCGCTGGAGTCCCGCGTGGACGTCATGGAGCGGGAGGCCGTGACGCGTACGCAGCTCACCGAGCGGACCCGTCAGATCATTGCCGTCGTCACCGTCCTGGTTGCCGTGGCGGGCGCGGTTATCGCGCTGATCCAGCTCACGCGCGGCTGATCCAGCGATCGCCCGACGTAGCTCACATCTTGGGACCGATGTTGATGTGGGTCATATTCCGGCTGCAGTCGATGTTGTCGTTGTTGGTGGAGAGTATCGGGACGTCGATCACTCTGATCGAGTTGCAGTTCAGCACGTTGATGTCGTCCTGGGCAGCCGACGGGCTTGCTGCGATGGCGAGTATGGCTGCGGCCGAAAGCAGGGTTGAGGTGAGGGTGATCGCGATGCGGCGCATGGTGTGTTCTCCCATCTAAGGGGCTACGGGGTCAGTCTTCATGATTGCCGCACCAGTCGTGACAGAACGTAATTATCGGTTACATAGAGATATCTGTAGAGGTCAGCGCCTCTACCCTGAGGTGTCCGCACACAATTCCAAGGGGAGCAACTCATGCCCTGGCTTACGCAGCTCGCGGACGTCGCCCGCGCAACCGGCTTTCCGGTGACGGAGGTCGGCGGATGGAAGACTCGCGGGCACGGCCCGCAGCCCTCTGTCGAGGGCGTGGTATGCCACCACACCGCCGGGTCTAATGACCGGCACGTCGTGGTGAACGGCAGGCCAGGACTGGAGGGGCCGCTGTCTCACATCTGGCTGCAGCACACTGGCCGGATCTGGGTCGTCGCCGCTGGGCGGTGCTGGCACAACGCGCCGAGCACCAGTTCGCACCACATGAACAGCACGAGCATCGGAATCGAGGCCGAGAACGACGGCCGCAGTCCGTGGCCGCAGGTGCAGCTCGACGCCTATTACGCGCTGTGCGCCGAGCTGTGCCGCGAGTTCGGCCTGCCCGCCAGCAGGGTGGCGGGTCACAAGGAGGTCAACACCGGCAAGGTGGACCCCCACTCGATCAACATGAACTCGTTCCGGTCACGCGTAGCCGCGCTGATCAAGAACCCCGGAACGCCCATCGAGCAGCAGGAGGACGACGTGCCCGAGGTCATCTCTCTGGGTGCCGGTGATGACCAGGCGGTCCCGGCCGGTGGCGAGTTGGCGGTGCGCTGGCACACCGAGTACACGGACGACCCGCCCGGTCACAACGCGGACGGCGTCGCCGTCATGGCTAAGGCTGCGCGTTGGTGCATCGTGGACGGCCTGGTGAAGGTCCGCGGGCTGAAGCCGGGCACGGAGATCGACGTAGCCTGGTCGCGCTACTCGCGGGACGGCAAGGAGTTCGAGGACGACGCCTGGAGGCTGTCCTTCCGCGCCGACGCCAACGGCCGCGTCGAGTCCAGCGTGGGCGGCCAGTTCGCGCTCAACACCAAGAACCAGCTCCGGCTCCGGATCATCAACCCGACCGACGCCGCGGCGGTCGTCGAGAAGGTGACCATGGCCAAGATCGCCATGTTCAGCCGCTAATTGCGGTTCCGCTTTCGACAGGAGGCACTTCCATGTCTACCCCCACCGAGACCGCGCCGACGATCGGCCGGATCGTTCACTACAAGCTGTCCGGCCACGACGTCAGCATGATCAACCTGGAGTCGATGCAGTCGTTCGGCGGCCAGGGCGTCATCCGGTCGCCAGCCAAGCTCGGCGACGTCCTCCCGGCGATCATCACGCGAACCTACGAGGGTTCCGGGACCGCCGTGAATCTCCAGGTGTTCCTCGACGGTAACCACTCCTACTGGGCGACGTCGCGCTCGCAGGGCACCGACCACGGCCAGTGGTCGTGGCCGCCCCGCGCCTGATCTCCAACTCCCGAACCCTCCCGCCGAGGTGGCGGGCTGTCCCGAAGGAGGGGCATATGCACGCAGATCCCCAGATCAGCTACTCCAAGCCGCCCGTCGAGACCAAGGTCAAGGTCATGGGCCTGACGGCCTACCTCGCTGGTGTCGCTGGCATGGCGGTGCTTCAGACGGTCGCTGACGACCCCAGCGTGATCGCGTTCCTGCCCGACTGGATCGAGGCGATCACGCTGCCGCTGGTGCCGACCGCGCTGGCGGCCGTGGCTGGCTTCAAGGCCAAGCACACGCCGCGGCCGGACCTTCCGGCTGACCAGCGATAGCTTTTACCGTTCACATGGACGCCCCGCTCCTCCCCTGGGAGGAGCGGGGCGTTTTCGCTTTTTCCTCAGCTGATGCGGACCGCCGGGTAGAGCGGATACCCGGCCATCAGGTCGGCCGCCTCCTCGCTGACCTGGTCGCGGACCTTCGCATCCAAGGTGTACTTGGCCGGAGAGGTGCTGCCGTCTGGCGTGGTGGCGGGCTGGGTGCCAGTCAGCACCGTGTGGATCAGGTGGGCGATGCGGTCCATGTCGGCCTGGTTGAGGCCTCGGGTGGTCAGTGCGGGAGTGCCGAGACGGATGCCGGAGGTGTACCAGGCGCCGGCGGGGTCGCGCGGGATGGCGTTGCGGTTGGTGACCACGCCCGCGTCGAGCAGGGCGGCTTCGGCCTGCCGTCCGGTCAGCCCGAAGGTGGAGACGTCGAGGAGGACGAGGTGGTTGTCGGTGCCCCCGGTGACCAAGCTGACGCCCCGTCGTCGCAGGCCCTCGGCGAGCGCCTGGGCGTTGGCGACGACGGCCTCGGCGTAGCGGGCGAAGTCGGGCGTGCGGGCCTCGGCAAGGGCGACCGCCTTGGCGGCCATGACGTGCGGGAGCGGCCCGCCGAGCACCATTGGGCAGCCGCGATCAACCTGGTCGGCCAGTTCGGGCTGGCACAACACCATCCCGCCGCGCGGGCCGCGCAGGGTCTTGTGCGTCGTGGTCGTGACGATGTGGGCGTGCGGGATCGGGTCGAAGTCGCCGGTGAAGACCTTCCCGGCGACCAGGCCGGCGAAGTGGGCCATGTCCACCATGAGGGTGGCTCCGACCTCGTCGGCGATCTCCCGCATGATCCGGAAGTTGATCTTCCTGGGGTAGGCGGAGTAGCCCGCGATGAGGATGAGCGGCCGGAACTCGCGGGCCTTGGCTCGCACCTGGTCGTAGTCGAGCAGGCCGGTGTCCGGGTCGGTGCCGTAGCTGGCCTGGTGGAACATCTTGCCGCTGATGTTGGGTCGGAAGCCGTGGGTCAGGTGGCCTCCGGCGTCGAGGCTCATGCCGAGCATTCGCTGATTGCCGAGGTCGCGGCGCAGTTCTTCCCATTCGCTGTCGGAAAGATCGTTGACGTGACGGGCTTGGGCGCGGGCCAGGGCCGGCGCTTCGACCCGCTGGGCGAGCACGGCCCAGAACGCGACGAGGTTGGCGTCGATGCCTGAGTGCGGCTGTACGTAGGCGTGCGCGGCGCCGAACAGGGCTGTGGCGTGTTCGGCGGCGATCTGCTCGACGGTATCGACGTTGCGGCATCCGGCGTAGAAGCGGCGGCCGATGGTGCCTTCGGCGTACTTGTCGCTCAGCCAGTTGCCCATCGCGGCCAGGACGGCGGGTGAGGCGTAGTTCTCGCTGGCGATCAGCTTGAGGCTTTCACGCTGGTCCTGGAGTTCTTGCCGGATCGCTTCGGCGACGCGCGGTTCGACTTTCGTGATGAGGTCCAGCGCAGCGGTGAAGGCGAGCGAGTCGGCGGGCTCATTCGGCAGGGCCATGATCGTGTCTCCGAGGTATGGGCGAGGAACAGCAGCACGCTAGGCCGCAAGGCTTTCACACTCCGTGCTCGCTGCGCTGCCATGCGGGCCGGGGCGGTGGTGGCTATGGCCATGGCTCGCTGGCCAGCACGATGAACTTCGTTCCCTTGGGCCCGGTGATCAGCAGCGTGGGGAACGCGTCCATCACCGCATGGAGCTGCGGCAGTTTGCCTTGGAGGTCTACCGCCTCTTCGTCGGCGTAGACCTCGATCGACACGAAGCGATGGGGATTGCCGGGGTCCTGCATGATGTCGAAGTCGATCACTCCTGGTACTCGGCGGCTGACATCGACCAACTCGGCGAACAGGCGGTGAGCGCGCTGCAGATGGGCGGGGTCCACAGTGACGGCCACGCGGTAAAGGATCATCCGTCCTCCTCCTGGTGTCATCAGTAGCGGGCGCTGACCGGATTGAGCCCGCCGTGGCCGAGCAGTTCCAGCAGCGGCTCGTCCTCACGCGAGCGTGCCTGTTCGAGCAGCCGTTGGTAGGCGGCTGAGGGGAGGCTGGGCTCGAAATTGAACTCCGGCATGAAGATCGACGACAGTTGCAGGGTGAGCAGGCGGCGCGTCTGCTCGCTGTGGTTGGCGCCGCCGCGGTGCCACAGGGCGGCGTTCATCAGCACGACCTGGCCAGGCTCGATCTGGACCATGACCTGGTCGTCGAAGGTATCGTCCGTCGCCGGCGGCTGGTCGAGGCGGTGGTGACTGCTCGGCACCACCAGTAGCGGGCCGGTCCGCTCGTCCGCTGCGTCGAGGTAGATCAGGCAGGTGATCACGGTGGGCGCGGACGCCAGGCGTGACGGTGGTGAGGTGTGCGGCCGGTAGTCGGTGTGCCACACGGTCCCGTCCCCGGTCCGGGGGCGGGTGACGCGCACGTTCGAGTTGCGCAGCACGATGCGCGGGCCGAGCAGGCAGCGGACAGAGTCGGCCAGGCCGAAGGACTCCAGCGGGATCATGGCGATGCGCGGGTCCTGCTTGTGCGGGTCACGGACGTACTGGCCGGCGAACTCCTTGTCGTAGGTCTTGTCCCCGGGCGAGGGGAAGCGTTCGGCCACCTGCTGGTCGATCGCCTCGCGCAGCAGGCCGAGCAGGCCGTCAGGGATGCGGCTGTCCGGGACGACGACGCCTTGGCGGACGAAGGTGTCTTCCTCCTGCTGAGTGAGCATCGTGGTGCAGGTCCGCTCGGGCATCGTGACGTCGGCGTTGTGGATGAAGAACGTGGTGGTGGGCATGTTCACCTCGCACTGGGGCTTTGCAGCAGGCAGGTGCGCTGCTGGATGTGGTCCGGGAAGGTGTGCTTCTTGAACTCGAACAGCGACGCGGTTTCCGAGCCGCCGAGGTTCAGCGCCGAGGCGCCGGCGCGGCGCTGCTGGAGGTAGATGAGCCACAGGAAGTAGGTGACCAGCCGCGGTTCACTGCGGGCGGCCAGGTAGTAGCCGTGGGCGATGCCGGTGATGTCGGCGGTGATGGCGAAGGCCGCCAGCCGGTCTCGCCGGGTCAGATAGTGGTAGGTGAGCCGATCGTGGTGCAGGGAGATGAGGCTGGCCGTGACGGCGTCGTTGAACCCCAGTTCGTGCAGGTCGTAGCCGTCCGCCCGCGCCGCGTCGGCGTGGATGAGCGCGGTTTCACCGATGCCGAGCGGTGTGGGCTGGGCGGTGTAGTGGTAGCGGGAGGCGTGCCGGAACACCGCCTCCCGCAGCGGCTTGTACTTGCGGCCGCCGGGCAGCTCGACGGCGGGAGCGGTGACGATTACTTCGGGGTGTGTTTCGTCGTCGGCTGGCGCGTCGGCGTGCCAGGGCCCGTTCATCTCCGTCCACCCTCGGGTGCGCAGGTGTTCGGCGACTGCTGGCGAGCAGTATCGGACGACCAGGGGTTGCTCTGCCCGGTCATGGGCCACGCGGGCGACGTCGTCAAGGAGCCGCATCACGGCGTCAAGAGGGCCGACCGGGCGGATGGCGATCAACCGCTCCACATCGTCCCGCCAGGACAGGCCCATCGCGGCGTTGTCGCGGCTCACGACATGCCCGCGCCCCCGGGCGCGCAGCCAGTAGAACAGGCTGTGGCTGCCGTGCACGTCGGCACCGGCCTGCAGGTAGGTGGGCAGCAGATCGACACGGTTGAGGGTCGCCAGGGTGATCGGGCGTATGTCCGTGCCGAAGTGGTGATGCAGCTCGCGGGACACGGTGGCCAGGGGCATGCCTACCTCGCCTTCTTCCGCAGGGTCCACACGTGGGTGAACGCGGCAGGGTTGTAGTGGTCGCTTTCCAGGTCACGGACGCGTTCCAGGTGCATGCCTGCTGCGGCGGCCAGGTCGTGTAGCTGGTCGATGTCCACCGCGTACTGAATGTGGGTCTCCCTCCAGCAGGTCGCGTCGGTGGCGTCTCGGCGCTCGACGACGCTGACGCACCGGTCTCGCTCGGGGTCGTAGCGGTGACGCCAATGCACGGTGCTGTCCCTGAATTCCTGCACGTCGCTGCGGTCACGCCAGTGGCAGCGCAGCAGGTGCGGAGAGGACAAGTCGGCGATGAGCCGGCCGCCCGGCCGCAAGCAGCGTGCGACCTCGCGCAGGCACCGGCCCAGCGCGGGGATGGGCAGGTAGTTGAGGGTGTCGAATCCGGACACCATCAGATCGGCTGACTCGTCGCTCAGCGGCAGGGCGTCGATGGAGGAGAGCAGCGTGTGCTCGTAGGCGTCGGCGGCCTGGGCGAGCATCGCCGCCGAGCGGTCCACGCCGAGGCGCGTGGGCCGGGGCAGGTGGGTGGCCAGGAGTCGGCCGCCGATGCCGGTCCCTGCTCCGAGATCGACGACCACCGCGGAGGGGCGCGGCTGGGTCTGCGCGGCCTCGGGCAGGATGCCGACGCGCCAGGTGTGTTCGGCCAGGTCGCCGAGGAGCGTGTGATAGTCGTCGGCGAGCCCTCTGTAGGGCTCTGCCCTCATGGGCGTCTCCTTCCAGCCGAGCCGACGCATCAGCGTTCGGACCCATGGTCGTAGCGGGCCGTTGGGGATGTAGTAGGGGTGGGCGATGAAGGGGTCCAAGGGGTTTCCTTCGTGGAGCAGGGCAGCCGTGGGACGGCAGGGGCTCTCCGCCGTCCCACGGCTGGGGCCGCCCCGGACCGGGCCCAGCCGAGGGCGGCGGGGAGGCAGGCGGCTTGTGCCTCCCTTCAGGTGGTGTGCATGGCGCGGGTGGTGGCGCGGAACATGTGGGCGAGGTGCTGCTGCTGGGACAGCGCGGGGGCCAGCGTGTGGCAGTCGGGCGCGCGCAGGACGGGCTTGACTCCCGCCGCCTGCATGGGCTTCGTGATCGTGAAGCGGGGGATGGCGCCCCACACCTCAGCGCCGTTCTCACGGCCACGCATGATCGTCCAGCCCGGGTATTCGCAGCGGAGGGCGTGAAGCTGCAGGTGGGCCCTCGTGGTCGGGTTGTCTCGGCTCATATTGGATCACCGGGTTGTGCTCGTGACTTGGTTGGTGAGGTGCGGCCGTGGGACGGCGGGTGAGCAGTTGCGAACGCCGTCCCACGGCCCCCTTCACCCCGGCCAGGGGGGAGAGCGCGGGGTGAAGACGCGGCAGGTCCGAGACGGGGTAACTCGGGAGTTGCCGCGCGCGGAGGGGATTCCTCGGTCTCCTCGACGCCGTAACCGGGCAACAAGCGCCTGGCTCGTGCAGGGAGGCGTCGCCCAGGGGAGTGTGGTCCTCGCCGCTCCCAGTGGCCATCCCACTGGGAGCGGCGAGCGCCGGCCGGCGCGGGCCACGACGGTGCTGGATTTCCGGAAACCCGCGCCGGTAGCGCGTGACCGGCCATGGATGAGCAATCAAGGCCGGTCACGCCAAGACGCGGCGTAGCTGCCCCGACCGCGCACGGGCTCGCCAGCCTGGCCGCGTCTCGTCTGATCACCCGACCGTCCTCCTCAGGGCGTCGGGAAGTTGATGGCTCAGGGCAGGAGGTACCGGGCGTAGGCCGTTCTGGATCGCCCAGCGACGGCTCTGGCGCTGCGTGTCGCGGATGCACGTCCACAGCGCCTCGGGGTCGTTCCAGTCGCCTGTGTGGTAGATGCCAGCCGTGTTCCAGTACCCCCGGTAGAACGCGATCACCAGCTCCTCGACCTGGAGAACCAGCCACCAGTAGCCGGTCTCCAGCTCCAGCCGATCCGCCCACCCGCGGTCCGTACGATCTCTGACCTGATTCACGACGCCTCCGCCATGGACCGGGCGAACGTCTCGAATCGCGCCACCGCGGCGACGAAGTGAGCTCGGCCAACGTCGAGCGGCATCGCGGTATCGGGCCGCCAGGTGGAGGCTTCCACCAGGCCCGGCTCAAGGAGTTCGAGGCCGCCGAGGAACATCGACTTGATCACGTCCAGGGACCGGGGATAGATGTCGGCCGTGGCCTTGTAGTCCGCGATCATCTTCGCCCGCTCCTCCGACGTCAGGAGGTCGTCCCGGGCGTGGCTGAAGATGAAGTAGCCGGACGGGAAATGGGCCATGTAGCGGCGCAAGATGCTGGCCGGCTTCTTCCCGTCAGGCGCGAAATGCGCGACCGCCGTCGCGATCATCCCCACGGGCTGGCCCGGGTCGAGCAGGCTCCTCGTCGCCTCGTGCCTGAGCACGGCGTCCACGTCCCAGGCGTCGCCCTCGATCAGGCTGGCCGCGCCGGGGACGTCGAGCATCGCGCGCCCATGGACCGCCACGTGCTGGTCGTTGTCCACGTAAACGACGCGCGTCCCCTTGTGGTGCTGGACGGCTGTGTCGTACGTGGTCTCGCCGTTCTGCGGTGGGAGGCCACATCCCAGGTTCAGCCACTGGCGGATGCCGTGCTCCTTGGCGACCACCCTGGTGGCGCGGGTGACGAACTCCACCTGCGCGCGGGCGGCCGTGCGGATCTGTCCCGCAGTCTGCTCCAGTGCCCCCAGCACATCCCGGTCCGGAGCAAGGTTGTCCTTGCCGCCGGTCGCGGCGTCCCAGACGCGGGCGATGGACGGCCTGGAGAAGTCATAGCGGCCTTCACCGGCCGCGTCGTGGGGAGCCACCCTGCTGGCGCTCATGAGGCTTGCTCGTTGTGGTGCCGTGGAGCCGGGATGGCTCTACGCTTTTGCATGGGTCAGGACCTCGATTCCTGATCAAGGCCCCGGGCTTTCCCGGTGTTCACGCACCGGGCCGGGGCCGAACCATTTTTGGAGGCGAATCAGGGCCGACAAGCAGGTTGGCCAGCGTGATATGCCTTCTGTCAGCCATGGAATCGCCGACTAGGGCTACCGTGGGAGATGTTGACCGTTGCCCTTCGGTCAGCAGGCAACAGTGGTCAACAGGTCAACACCGTTTCCGACGCGTGGGCAGGCAATGACTAGCTTCGGTGAGAAGATGCGAGCGCTGATGGAGGAGCGCGGCGTCTCATTGCGCAAGCTGGCCACCGCCATCCATTACGACGTCGGATATCTGTCGAAAGTCGCGAATGACCTGAAGCGCCCGTCTCTGCCGCTGGCTCACAAGCTCGATGGCGAGCTGCAAGCTGCTGGCGAACTCGTGGAGTTGGTGCCTGAACGCGTGAATGCGCGAAGCCGGACGAGGGCCGCTACAGTTCCGCCTCACGACGACACGAAGGTGGTGAATCCGCTGGCTCTGCCTGTACCCCTTGAGGACCCGCTGGTGGATCGCCGCATGCAGCGTCTATCTCCGAGCCATACCGAGGAGCTGCTTTCGCATGTGGGAGAGCAGTGGCACACGCTGGTTCGGACAGATAACTTGCTGGGTCCGCGGCATGCCCTCGGCGGCGTCTGCACTCAGCTCACGATCTTGACGGCGTTGCTTCGCCATGTGCGTCCTCCGCTTCGGGACGGTTCCCTCCGCCTCGCAGCCAAGTACGCCGAGTCTGCGGCATGGTTGTATGAGGACGCTGGCGATCTGACCGCGAGCCGTCTTTGGACGGGGCACGCGATGGAGTGGGCGTTGGAAGCCGGCGACCGTCCGATGGTCGCGTGGACGTTGTTCCGGCGCAGCCAGCAGGCGCAATCGGTGGGCAATGGCGCTCAGGTGGTGAGTCTCGCCGAGGCCGCGTGCCGTGAGCAAGGCAACGTCGCTGGCCCCATGTTGGCCGCGATTCTTCAGCAACAGGCACATGGATTGGCGCTTGAGGGAGTTGAGCTGACATCGCACGACCTGCTTGATCGCGCGCGCGAGTGCGCGACCACGGACGATGCTGGCGACGCTCGGGCAGGCCACGGCTCTTTCTGCACGCCGGCGTACATCGAGATGCAGCGCGGCCGGGTCTGGCTCACGCTCGGGCGCCCCGGGCGAGCAGTGCAGGCGTTCGAGTCCGCCATCACGGATCTGTCCCCGACGTACCAACGAGACCGCGGGCTGGCCCACGCCGGGTTGTCGGTCGCTCTTGCTGCGGAGCGCCAGCCGGAAGCCGCGGCGAACGCCGCGATACAAGCGCTTACTGTTGCCCAGGACAGCGGATCGACCAGAATCCTTTCCATGGTCACTTCGGTCGCGCCTCAGCTCGCACGTCATGCACACCTGGATCCTGTCGCCGAGTTCCTGGCCGAGCTCGACGCCACGTCTGCAGTCTGATGGCGTCCACAGTAGAGGTCGCCGCGATGCGGCGTGCGATTGCGGTGTCGGCGCTGGGGCTCGGCACGACGAGCCCGAACCCGCCGGTGGGCTGTGTAGTCCTCGACGCTGGCGGACGCGTGGTTGGCGAGGGCTTTCACCGTCGCAAGGGTGAGGCGCACGCGGAGGGCAACGCCCTCGCGGCGGCGGGCGCCGCTGCACGCGGTGGGACGGCTGTGGTGACCTTGGAACCCTGCAACCATGTGGGTCGCGCTCCTGCCTGCCGCGCGCTGTTGATCGAGGCTGGGATTGCTCGTGTAGTGGTTGCCGTCGTTGACCCTACGTCCCGAGGAGAAGGTGGCGTGGCTGAGCTGCGCCGGGCGGGGGTAGACGTCGAGGTCGGGGTGTTGGCCGACGAGGCCGAGCTGGTCCTGCGTCCCTGGCTGACCGCGCTGGGACGGGGTACCCCGTTCGTCACCTGGGCGTACAGCGCCGACGCCGAGGATCACCGCCAGGTCCCTGCCCTCGACGTGCACGGGTACGACGTTGTGGTGGGCCCTGATGGGCAGTTGCGGGAGGGCACACCGGGCGGGCATGGCGACACGTTCGTCCTGCCTGGTGAACTACCGCAGGGCAGTCCGGAGAAGGTGCTGCAGGCCCTCTACGCAGCGGGAGTCCGGTCGCTGCTGATGCTCAGTGCACGTGGACTCGCCGAGCTGTACGCCAATGCGGGTCTGGTTGACGAGATCCTTGTCCACCTGCCTGGCCGCGCTGCCTCCTCGCCGGGAGGCGAACTGCCTTCCGCAGGCTTTCGTGTCTCAGCCGTTCGTCGTCTGGAAGATCACGTGCTGGTGCGGGCTCAGCGGGAGGATCCGCCGTTCAGGGCGAGGTGAGCGGCAGCCGCTGATCCACGATGTGCACCCTTTGTGGGTTGGCCAGCCGGCGCAGCAGTTGAAGAGGCTGACCAGCCTGGTTGTAGGTAATGCGGGTGAGGTCGAACAGAGGGCTGCCGCGGCTGACCCGGAACGTCAGTGCCTCCTTCGGGCTGGCCGTACGGACACGGGTCTGCAGCTCTACAAGGGCCGTTGAGCGCTCCACGTCGTAGCTGCTGGCGTCGTGCCGCTCCATTGACCAGTACAACTGATCGAGGCACACGAGTTGGCCTTCTATGTCGCCGCGTATCTCGCCGATGATCACTTTTGCCTTGGCCGGGAGACGGAGGATGTGGGAGACCTCCTCAGTCGCGGGCGTGGCACGGCTATTGACGGTTGTTAGGTGGCCGGTGATCCCGGCTCGCTGGCACGCGGCTGCCCACGCGGTGGGCTCGTCGCGGAAGTCGATGGCCATGGGGATCTGGATGGCGACGGCTGGTCCGAGGACGATCATGCCTTTGTTGGCGACGCGCCAGATCAGCCCCTCTTCCTTGAGGGCCCGCATGGTGTTGGTGATGACCTGTCTGCTGACGCCGTAGGCGCGCATGAGGTCTTCAGTGTGGGGGAGGGGTTCGCCCGGGGGATGGGTGCCGTCGAGGATCTTGGTCCGGAGGTCGGCTAGGACCTCGGGAAACCTCGCGACGGGCACGGGCGGGCTCCTTCGTTGGGCTGTTCTGACTGGCGTTGATCGTAGTACGGCGGTGCGGTGGGTGCTTCTCACCTGCGCGGCTTGACAGTGATCGTCCGGTGATGCAGCATGGCTAGTGCAACGCTGTTTACTAGTAAACACAGCGTAGCAGAGCACGAAAAAGCGGCCCTCCGCTCCACCGGAAAGCCGCACACCACAAGCCCCTGCGGGCCCACACCCGGAACTCCACTTCCAGGCGGGGCCCTGAACACCAGGTCTCTCCACCCTCGTGAAAGGAACCGAGACCCGATGTCCAGCCACATCGTGGCATCGCCGTTCGGCGTTGTCACATCCGACCCCACCCCTGACTTCGACGCGATCCTCACCAGCGACGCCAAGTGCCGCCAGCCCGGCACCGACCCCGACGACTGGTACCCCCTCGACGACAGCTTGGCCTACGACGAGGACTACGCCCGCGGCCTCTGCGCTGGGTGCCCGTTCACCGGCCTGGCCGGCGAGTGCGTGAACCGGGCGCGGGAGCTGCCGTTCGACGCCTGGGGCGTCATCGGCGGCACCACCCCGACCGAGCGCCGCCGCCTCGGCATCGGCTTCTACGAGGTGGCGGCGTGAGACTGCTCGCCCCGAACCCGAACCGCGAGCACGCACGGCTTGAGGCGGAGCGCATCCGCCTGGAGCAGGCGGAGCTTCGCGAAGCGGCCCGGCGCAAGCAAGAGCTCGAAGAGGCCGAGCACCGCGCCGCCCTGTCCGAGCGGGCGGGCGAGCTCGCCGAGCAGGAGCAGACCCGGATCGCCGCCGAGGCCGACGCCGAGGCCGAGCGTAACCGCGCGAAGTGGCGAAAGCGGCGTGAGGTCTGGACCGAGCGCACCCGGACGGCCGGCCGCCTGCTGGTCATGAGCACGACGAACCTCGGCGTCAACCTCGTCGCTGTCAGCGGTCAGGCGATGTCGTTCATGCAGCGCGGGCTCCCGCCGCTGTGGGCCATCCTCGCGGCCGGGATCGTCGAGTCCGTCGCCGTGTACGTCTCCTGGCACGCCCACGTGGCGCTGCGGGAAGGCGACGCGGCCTGGGCCACCCGCATGTGGTCCTACGCGATCGGCGCGGGCGCTGGGTACCTGTCGTACACGCACGTGCAGGACTACCCGGAGCTGTTCGCGGCCTGCTCGCTCGCGAGTCCGTGGCTGTGGTCGATGCACTCTCGGCACCTGCACCGCCAGGACCTACGGGCTCAAGGGCTCATCGACCCGAGGGCGCCCAAGTTCAGCGTGCTGCGCTGGCTGCTGCACACCAAGGAGACGTTCGCCGCGTTCAAGTGGGCGGTCAGCGAGGGTGTGCAGTCGCCGCACGTCGCTGTCGAGGTGGTGCGGACGCGCCGCGCCGTCCGGACGACGTGGCGGACGGTGGACGAGGCGCAGACGGCGGTGGTCGCCGCGCAGCGGACGCAGTTGGAGCTCGCGCTGACCCAACTCGCCGCCCTGTCGGAGGAGCTGTACGGCGTGGACCCGGACGCGTTGGCGGCCAAGCAGACGATCGCGCGGTTCGTCCACCGCGTCGGCGGCGGCATGTTCCCGATGTACCGTCCGCTGCCGCCCGTCGAGCTTCGTCCGGCGGACGAGCGGACGGACGGTGCGCAGACGGACAGCGCGGACGACAGCCGGACGGACGGCGGACGGACGACGGACAACGAGCCCGAGCAGAAGCGGCCGGACGACGCGGACGGCAAGTCCCGTCCGGCCGGACGGCGCGGCCGGAAGCGCCCGGACGGACGACGCCCGTCCGGGCGGACGAACGGCGGACGGACGGCGCAGACGGGCGGTCGGTCCGCAGGTACTGCGGACGTCGCGGACGTGCTGCCGCTCGGACGGACGATCCTCGCCGACCATCAGCGGGCCGGCGTCCGGCTGACACGCGACCGCCTCGCGGCCGGGGTCAAGGCGGCCGGACAGACGATCAGCAACGAGCGCGCCAGCGCGCTGCTGAGGGCGCTGCAGACGAGCGTCTCGTCCGCCACGGACGGCGCGGACGAGAACAGTTCGTCCGCCGACGACAACGACGACAAGGGGACGAACTGATGAGCACCAACCGGACGGACCAGACGACCGAACTCGGCTGCTACCTGCCCATGTGGGACGAGGCCAACGACGAGTTCCACAACGGGTGGCTGACCTACCGGACGGACGACCCGTTCTTCGTCCGTCTGGAGATCGAGGACTGGCCCCTCACGGTGGCTGCGCCTCGGATCGTTCTCCTGGACGGCTTGAACGGTCGGGCCGAGTGCCTGTCGAAGCCGGACCGCACCGCACTGCGGGTCCAGCCGTCCTCGGACGGCGCGTACGTGCTACTCGGGATCACGCAGGGGGACCTGCTCCTGGCGGTGTTCCGCACGCCCGCTGACGTGCTCGCCCGGCACCTCGTCGGCATGCACGAGCTGGTGCCGGAGCAGGAGGAGATGACCTGGATCGACTGGGACACCGTGATCGCCAGCCTCATGCAGGCGTGACCGTCCGTGACCAGCCGCCAGGCCGCTCTCACTGCCGACCAGAGGTTCAGACCGCCGCCGCGAGGCGACCCAACGCGCGCAGGTGTACGTGCGCGCACGTGCGCGAGAGCGTACCACGGCCCCGCCAGCCGTAACCGTCCGTGACGATCGGGAGGAGTCACGTGCCCACCAAGCCGACCCGCCGCAAGGCCCGCAAGGCCCGCTTCCACGCCCGCATCGCGGGCGCGCCCACCACCAAGGAGGCGTTCCACGAGGCCATCCGCTACCTCACGGCCGAACTCGCGGACGTGCACAACGCCGACGAGGCCGAGGGCGATCGGCTCTACACGCACTACGCCGCCGAACTCCGTAGCAGCGGCGACGACGTCAACCGCCAGAGGAGGTGAACATGCGCAGCATCCGCTCCCCGTACCCCGCCGAGTCGAAGCCGAAGGACGAGCAGCCCGACCAGAGCGCCGAGCAGCCCCAGCCCGCCACCGACGAGGGCGAGACGGTCGCCCCAGTCGTGCCCCTGCGCGACGACCAGCCGCCGGCGCCCACCAGGCCCGCCGCGCCGCGACTGGACCAGCTCGTCGAGTTCGTCCAGGGCCCACTGTCGGACTGGATCGCCCGCGAGCGGCCCTCCTACCTGGCAAGCCCGGTCACGTTCGTCCGGGAGCGGTGGTCGCCGTCGTGGCTGCCGGGTGACGTCCGCGCCCTGGTGTGGGCGTGGCGGGTGCTGCTGCTGGCCCGCGCGCTGCTGTACACCGCGTTCTACATCCCCGCCATGACGATCTTCCTCCCGGAGCTGACCACGGCCGCGATCGTCGCCTCGCTCATCCTGTACTTCTTCGCCTGAAAGGACCCCTCACCGTGGACAACCTGCTCGTCGGACTCGGCGGCGTCACCGCCCTGATGCTCGCCTTCGGTGTCGGATTCATCTGGAAGAAGACCGCCCCGAAGTTCACCGCCTGGTGGATGCTCGTCGCCGGCGTCGGCCTGATCGGCACGTTCTTCGAGGCCATCGTCCGCGCGGTCACCGGCCGTCTCCACCCCGTCATCCCGGCGATCCTGCTGGGCGTCTGCGCCGCCATCTGGCTCGCGGACGTCTGGGGCAAGTCGAACAAGGTCGGCCGCGCCACCGCGATCGTTGCCACGGTCATCCCCACGTTGCTGGTCGTCAGCGCCATCACGGTCTTCGGCATCAACACCGCCGATCTCGGCCGCGATGCCAAGAAGGCATGGCAGGACACCATGACCGCCGACGTCGAGGGAGGCCGCGAGTGATCACCGTCATCCTGCTGCTGGCCCTGTCCGGAGTCATCACCGCCGCGCTGGTCAAGCGCCCCGACGCCCGCGCCGCCACCATGGGCGGCCTCCGGGCCGGCACGGCTCAGGCAGAGCTCGAGTTCCGGCGCGGCTTCACCGCCGCGCGCACCCACTACGACCAGGCCCAGAAGTACCTCACCCGCCCGACCGCGTCTGGCGCCCCGCCGGGACCGCGCAACCTCCGCTGGTGGACCTCCCTCGCCTTCGGAATCGTCGGCGGCACCACCGCGGCGGTCGCGGGCGGAACGTACGGACTGCTCAAGGTCCTCGGTGGCGCAGTCCGCATCGGTCGCCAGGCTACCGAGGGTGCCCGTCAGGCCTACCGCGACTACCAGGCCACCCGCGAGATCGAGGAGGCCGAGGTGGTCGAGGACGCCGAGGAGGACGCCCCGCAGACCGAGGAGGAAGCACCCGAGGAGACGCCCGAGCTGTCGGCGCCCGCCGACCATCCGCCCACTGACAAGCCCGTCACCGACCTGACCATGTACGACACGCCCGAAGGGACCACCGTGAACGCCGAATTTGTTTCATTCCCCCAGCTCAGGCACGACCACGCGACCGCCAGCACCGACATGACGCAGGTGGCCGCAGCCATCGACGGCCAGATGGGTGGCCTGGCGTCGAAGCGCATGGGCCGCGGCGCGCTCATCGCGGCGCTGATGGCCGCGCACGAGACCGCGACCCAGCTTGCCGCCCAGCACGCGGAGATCGCGGCCCTGGCCGCCGCTCAGTCCTCCGTGGCCGAGGCTCACGCGGCGGTCGGCGGCGTGGACAACGTGGCCGACAAGGAGGCGTACGCGGAGGGCTGACGTCCGCAGCACGCCCAGCACCACCCACGCGAAAGGAGCTCCCGTTGTCCAAGGTCAGCAAGCAGAAGCCGACCGAAGAGGTCGCCCGCACAGTGAGGCGGGTCGCGTTCCGTCAGCGATACCGCATGGTGATGGCGGCTCCGTTCGCGTGGCTAATAGCGCTACCGCTATCAGCAGGAGTCCACCTGCTGCCGGTCCACCCGGCCGTGGCCGTCCTCATCGCGGCGGCCACGGCTGTGGTCCCGGTCCGAAAGGCAGTCCAGGCCCGCCAGAACGTCGCCGCTGCGGCGTTCGGCGCGGCCTGGCTCATCGCCACCGCCCCGATCGGTCCCACCGGATTGGTGGTCGAGGTCGGGGTGGCCGGCTGGCTGACGTTCGCGCTGCTGCACTGGCGGCGGCACCGCCGCCTGCCCCTGCCCGGCCGCGCGCCGGTGGTCGAGGAGGAGCCGCTGATCACCGTCGAGCAGGTCGCGTTCGACCCCGAGATAGCGCGGATCATCGCGCGGTTCAACGAGCGCCTGGCCGCCAAGGGCAAGGCGCTGGACGGCATGACGCTGACGACGCCGAAGCGGATTGACGCCGGGTACCGCGCAGAGATCCGGGCGGTGCCCGGCGAGAAGGAGACCAAGGACATCATGCAGGCGGCCGGAAAGGTCGCCTCCGCGTTCCAGACCTCGACGCAGCTCGCCGTCCTGGAGCCGTCGCCCTCGGGGGACAACTCCCGCGCCCTGTTCACCTTGCTGCAGGATGACACGCTGGCGCAGGTGCGCCGGTTCGAGGACGTCCAGCCCCGCATCGGCGCAGACGGCCGCGCGCACATCGGCTACTTCTACGACCTCGCCCCGGCCCACTGGGCGTTCTTCACAGAGTCCGGCGGCATGCGGCACGGCATCATTGTCGGCGACTCCGAAGCGGGCAAGTCCCGCTCAGTGGAGACGCTGCTCGGTCTGGCCCACCAGTCCGACAAGGTCGCCACCGTGCTGCTCGACCCGCAGGGCGGCTCCATGCCGGACTGGAACGACCGCACCCACCGCTGCGCCCTCGGCGAGGACGACTGCGCGGACGAGCTGGAGCTGTGGCACTGGGTGATGCGCCGCCGCGTGCGCCATCTCGCGCGGATTCCATGGGTGGACGAGGACGGCGACGAGCGGATCGGCAAGACGCACCTGGTGCCGGGTGACCCCGACGCG
Source organism: Nonomuraea rubra (assembly GCF_014207985.1). Taxonomy (NCBI): domain Bacteria; kingdom Bacillati; phylum Actinomycetota; class Actinomycetes; order Streptosporangiales; family Streptosporangiaceae; genus Nonomuraea; species Nonomuraea rubra. The sequence goes on from NZ_JACHMI010000002.1 coordinate 94,800, forward strand.
GGCGGCATGACAGGGATCTTCTTCGTCCTGGAGGAGGCGCCGGAACTGCTGACGCACGACGTGCACGGCAAGAAGGCGGTGGCTACGCTCGCGTCCGGCGCGAAGACCTGGCGTAAGGGCGGCGGCGGGATCGTCCTGGTCGCGCAGGACCCGAACATGACCGAGCTGGGCGGGTCGGTGACGCTGCGGGCGCAGCTCCGCAAGAACGCGTGCGCGCTGCGGACGCAGACGCCCGGCGCGGCCTACCAGATGGGGCTCCCGCAGGACCCGTCGCTGCTCCCGGCGACGTTCAAGAACGGGAAGCTGACGCAGGGCCTGGCCTACCTGTCCGGAATCGACCGGCGGGCCGCGCTGATGCGGTGGCTGTACACCGAGAAGCCGAAGTACATCGCCCGCCAGCCCGCCGCCGGCCAGATCGACGACCTGACGATGGGCTGGATCGAGGAGTACACCAGCGCGAAGAAGGATGGGCGCGAGCCGCGCACGGGCAAGCCCGCGGCCGCGGGGGACGAGCCGCGTTCGACGCCGGGTGACGTGAAGGCCGCGATCATCGACGTGCTCGATGACGCGGATGGCCTGGCTCTGGAGTTGGGGGAGCTGCTGCACCTGGTGCTCAAGCGGCGGGTAACGGCACCACCGAGCGAGATCCACACGCAGCTCAAGCGGCTCGTGAAGGACGGGCGGGTGTGGCTGGTCGGCAAGGACGGGGGAGAGGCGTACGCCCTTCCTGAGGAGATTTTGGAGCGTCTGGAGGCCCGATGAGGATGCTCGCTCGGATCGAGTTGGTGGCGGCGTGGCTGGCGGTCGTCTGGGCGGCCGCGCCGCTTGCGCAGGTGGCCAACTCAAATCTGGCGGTGACCGTGCCGCTCATCCTCGTAGCGGTCGGCGCGGCCCTCGAGAAGCTAGAGCGGCACGGAGCGGGCGTGGTTGGCCCATCGCTGACGGCCGTCGCGCTGTGGGGTTTGGGGGTCACTACGTGGGGTGTGATCGGTGGTACGGCGCTGGTGGCTTCTGGTCTTGTGGTGCTGTCTTCAGGCTCATGGTCAAGCTGGGCGGTTCGGGCCCTCTCCCAAGCTGGCTGGAGAGGAGAGGAAACGGTTCAGGGCAAGGAGTCGTAATAGATCGCGAAGATGACGAACGCTACGAAGAGAACCGTTGCGATGCCTGCGAAGACCTTCTTGCCCAAGGTGTCTAGCGGCACGGGCTCACGTTGCGACTGATCGACAATGGATTTTTTGCCCTGCTCGGCCACCAATCGGCGATGCCTGTCGTGGCCCTCCTGGAAGCTGTCCATCCGGGTCCTCTTTCGGGTGGGGGCTCTTGCAAGAGTACGACCACTCTTAGGCGTAATCCAGTCGCTCGATGTAATGGATGGCTTGAGGTGCGTCAGACGCGTCATATGCGTCATATGCTTACGATGGAAGGTAGTGCGAAAGCGTGACAAATGCGGGCCGCTGCTCAACGTGGCGGCTGGCTAGCGGAGGGACAACGGTGGCAGAGAAGCACCTGACTCCAGAGGACCTGGCGGAACGCGTGGGGGTGCCTGTCTCGACGGTGTACCAGTGGAACTCTCGTGGCGGAGGGCCGCGCTTCATGAGGGTTGGCAGGTACGTGCGTTACAAGATCGCGGACGTGAGCGCCTGGGAGGAGTCGTTGTACGCCGAGCAGGCCAGCTGACCGTGGAAGATGTGGCCCCGGATCACAGAGAGTGATCCGGGGCCATGGCGTCTCGGGCTGTCGCTGGCCTCTGCCTGGTTCTGTGTCAGTTCTGCCTGAAAGTGGCGAGCGATGACAAGCGATGACAAGTGAAGGCAAGTATCTGCCCAGGTGAGCGACCATTTTGCGGGATCGGCCGCAGATGGGACTTTTGCGTGCCGAAGATCTACACGATCTTCGAGGGGCACGAGCGAGATCCAGCGGCTGATCATCGGCCG